>DBEXKF010000059.1:0-4953 GCA_048175045.1 Collinsella sp. | reverse complement strand
CGATATATCGGCATGTCCCAAGATCTCCTGTAGCACACGGAGGTCTGCGCCGCCCGCAAGCATATGGGTGGCAAAGGAGTGACGCAGCGTGTGGGGATGGAGTCCCACCAGCCCCACCTGGCGCCCGTAGCGCTCACAGATGGCATGAATGCCCTGGCGCGACAGACGGCGGCCGTTCTTATTTAAAAAGACCGCCGAGGTCTCGGTTCCGCGGGCATGGGCCGCCAAGCGAGAACGCCCCTCAGTTACATAGAGCGTCAGAGCTCGCGCCGCGCTTCCCACCAGCGGTGACAGGCGTTCCTTTGAGCCCTTACCGCGAACGAGCACAAAGCCATCGTCGATATGGATATCGCCCACATCGAGCCCCACCAACTCGCTCACACGTAAACCGCATCCGTAGAGCACTTCCAAGATGGCATGGTCGCGCAAGCCCATCTCGCCCTCGGGGAAGTCTTGATCGAGCAGCGCCGAGACATCCTCCACCGATAGATACTCCGGCAAACGCTCAGCCTTTTTAGGCAGGCGCAACGCCGCAGTTGGATTTTGGGCCACAGCCCCATCGCGCACCAAAAAGGCATGCAGGCCCTTCACGGCCGCAAGCGCACGCTCCACCGAGGCATCGGAATAGCCCCCATCGCGACGGTCGGCAACAAAGCCCTCCACGACCTGACGGGTCACCTCTTCAAAAGACACAATACCCGCCCGCTCCAGATAGGCGCAGTACGTCGTCAGGTCACGACGATAGGCCGCAATCGTGTTGCGCGCCAAACCCCGCTCGACCGCGAGGTAATCGAGATACTCCCCCGCCGCCACGGCGAGCGACGAGGGAGTAGCTTCGGTATGTTCCTTATTCGCCGGCACCCTTAGTCCGTAGCGAGGTTCATGGGCGTCACCTGCAGACGGTCGACACCCTCGTGCTGGCCGATCGAAGCGCGCACGAACTCGCGGAACAGCGGCTGCGGGTTGGTCGGGCGGCTCTTGAACTCGGGATGAGCCTGGGTTGCCACATACCACGGATGCACGTCGCGCGGCAGCTCGACCATCTCGACCAGGCGCTCGTCGGGCGACAGACCCGAGATAACCAAACCGGCGTCCTCGAGCTGGTCACGGAAGGCGTTGTTGAACTCAAAGCGGTGACGGTGACGCTCGTAGACGAGCTCCTCGCCATATGCCTCGCGAGCAAGGGTATCGGCGGCGAGCTTGCACGGATAGGCGCCCAGGCGCATGGTGCCGCCCTTCTCGGTCACGTCCTCCTGCGAGCTCATCAGATCGATGACGCTAAACGGGCCGTCCGGATCGAACTCGGAGGAGCTGGCGCCGGCAAGGCCGACGACGTTGCGGGCGAACTCGCACACGGCCACCTGCATACCCAGGCAAATGCCCAGATACGGAATCTTGTGCTCACGGGCAAACTCGGCCGCGAGGATCTTGCCCTCCAGGGCGCGCTTGCCAAAGCCGCCGGGGACCAGGATGCCCGAGGCGTCGCCCAAAACCTCGGAGACATTCTGCTCGTCGAGGCTCTCGCCGTCGACCAGCTGGACGTCCACATGGCGATCGTAGAAGACGCCCGCATGGTGCAGGGCCTCGATAACCGACAGGTACGCATCGGGCAGCTGCGTGTACTTGCCCACGACGGCGATCTTCACCTTGTCGGCGTGATGGTTGGCGTGATTCTGTTTGCGCAGGAACTCGTTCCACTCGCTCATGTCGCGCTCACGCGGATCCAGACCCAGGCGTTCGCAAATGCGCAGGTCAAAGTCCTGCTCGGCAAGCAGCTGCGGAACATCGTAAATGCTCGCGCAGTCCTCGTTGGTAAAGACGCAATCGGTGTCGACGTCGCAGAAGCTTGCGATCTTTCCGCGGATAGCGTCATCGATATGGTGGTCGGAGCGCAGCACGATGATATCGGGCTGGATGCCAAAGCTGCGGAGCTCCTTGACGGAATGCTGCGTGGGCTTGGTCTTGACCTCGTGGGCGGCGGCGATATAGGGAACGAGCGACACGTGGATGTAGCAGACGTTCTCGGGGCCGGCCTCCTTGCGGTACTGGCGGATGGCCTCGACAAACGGCTGCGACTCGATGTCGCCGATCGTGCCGCCCAGCTCGGTGATGACTACATCGGAGCCGGTCTGCTCCTCGATGCGGCGGAACTTGTCCTTAATGGCATTGGTGACGTGAGGAATCACCTGCACGGTACCGCCCAAAAAGTCGCCGCGACGCTCGCGGGCGATCAAGCTCTTATAGATGGCGCCGGTCGTAAAGTTGGAATCGCGGGTCAGGTTCTCATCAATAAAGCGCTCGTAATGACCCAGGTCCAAGTCGGACTCGTAACCATCCTCGGTAACGAAGACCTCACCATGCTGGAAGGGGCTCATGGTACCGGGGTCGACGTTCAGATACGGGTCGGCCTTCTGCATCGTTACTTTGTAGCCACGCGACTTGAGCAGACGGCCCAGCGAGGCCGCGGTGATACCCTTGCCCAGGGACGAAACCACGCCACCGGTTACGAACACATGCTTGGTCATATTGAGTTACCTGCGCTTCCCGTAGAAGTTGTTTATCCACATCTTACGGGTCTTCATTGTAATACTCGCGCCGCGGACCGTTCGCAATTTTTCTCGCGTGCGATTGCATTTCTCAATCTTGAAACAAAACGCCGCCCGGTTTCCCAGGCGGCGTCGCTGTGGCAAGGGTTACATGCTGCTATCGATCAGCAACCTCGTCCTCAAGCATTTCTTGAACGAGCATGCCGGTACGGACGCCCTCAAGATACCACTCGCCACGTTCGGTGAGGCAAATGCCATTTGCAAGCTGACCGCCGTCGTCGCTATAACGCGAGACGACATCAATCATGCCTTCGGAATCCAAGCGATCGATTGCGGCGCGGACACGATACGGCGAAACCCCACGCGCTCGGCAAGCGTTTTGCGCGAGAAACCATACGGCCCGCCATTGTCTTCGGTTTGCTGGTCGATCTCCATCAACACCAGCACCTCGACACGCTTCATATCGTTGACACTCGCACGACCCTTGCCCGCCATAGCAGCCTCCTCAAACCGAGCACGAGCATCTAACGCGCCGTGCGCGACCGACACACCTCACGATGGCAGGTAATATCCATCATGCGGCATCCCGCTAAGGATGAAACAGTTACGATTATTGTATACCGCTCAAATTGTTTCTAGGCAGGTAAACAGCTATTTTTCGCCGAAATAGGCGCTTTATTGATCAAAAAGCCGTACCGGGCGCTAACCCGATACGGCCAAAATGCAATGCAATTACCGCGGTGCTTCAAACTTAGCGATGGAAGAAACCGCGGCGCTCAAACTTGGGCTCGCAGCACACGTTGATACCCAGTTTGCGCAGTACCGTCTCGTCCGTCGGCGAGATAATCACGCTAAAGAAGGCATCGCAACCGCGCAGCTGCTCCAGGCCCGAAAGGACGCGAGCGGCCGTCTCACTCGTGGCCGAGGTGATCGACAGCGCCATAAGCGTCTCGTCGGTGTGGAGGCGCGGGTTTTTGCTGCCCAGGAAATGCGTCTTGAGCTTGCTGATGGGCTCGATCGCCTCATCGCTGATAACCTCGAGCTCAAGGTCGACGCCCGAGACGTGCTTGAGGGCGTTCATAATGAGCGAACTTGCGGCGCCCAGGCGCGTGGAGGTCTTACCGGTCACCACGGAGCCATCGGGCATGACCATGGCACCCACGGGACCACCCGTCAGTTGCTCCCTGGTGAGGGCCGCCGAGCGCGCCGGTGAGTAGTTCTTATCGATGGCGGCTTTCTTCATAATAATCTTGAGACGGTCGACTTGCTCATCGCCCACGCCGGTACGGCGCACATTTTCGACCGCGGTAAAGTAGCGGCGGACAATCTCCATCTTGGAAGCGTCGCGGCAGGCATCGTCATCGGTGATGGCAAAGCCGACCATATTGACGCCCATGTCCGTAGGGCTCTGGTAGGGGCTCTTGCCCAGGATCTTTTCCATCAGGGCACGGACTACCGGGAAGGCCTCGACGTCGCGGTTGTAGTTGACCGTGGTCTTGTTGTAGGCCTCAAGGTGGAACGAATCGATGATATTGGCGTCGTCGAGGTCAGCCGTGGCGGCCTCGTAGGCAATATTGACCGGATGCGTCAGAGGAAGATTCCAGACCGGGAAGGTCTCGAACTTGGCATAGCCGGCGGCGGTACCGTGCTTATGCTCGTGATACAGCTGCGAGAGGCAAGTAGCGAGCTTGCCCGAGCCGGGGCCGGGTGCCGTCACGACAACGAGCGGACGCGTGGTCTCGACAAACTCGTTCTTGCCGTAGCCATCGTCGGACACGATCAGATCGACATCGTGCGGATACCCCTCGATGGGATAGTGCAGCTTGGCGGGAATACCGAGCGCGTTCAAGCGGTTGCGGAACACATCGGCAGCAGGCTGGCCGGCGTACTGGGTGATGACCACAGCCGCGACGGCAAAGCCGTTGCCGCGGAACAGGTCAACCAGGCGCAGCACATCCTCGTCATAGGTAATGCCAAGGTCACCACGAGCCTTGTTTTTCTCGATGTGGTTCGCGTTGATCGCGATGATAACCTCGACATCGTCGGCGATGCTCTTGAGCATGCGGAACTTGCTGTCCGGTTCAAAACCCGGCAGCACGCGGCTCGCATGATAGTCATCGAACAGCTTGCCGCCAAACTCCAAATAGAGCTTGCCACCAAACTGTGAGATGCGCTCCTTAATGTGAGCAGCCTGCAGCTCGATATACTTCGCGTTGTCGAAACCCTGGCGCATATATGGCTCCCGTCCCGTTTCCATTTAATGTTCTAGGCGATTATAACGGAGCAGACCCTCCCCAACGCCCAAGCAATCAACTGGCACCAACCAAACACGCCATCGATAAGTTGCGGTGAAATAGTTCCCGTTTAACCCCTCAAGACGGCCCAACAGGAACTATTCCACCGCAAC
>DBEXKF010000058.1:0-16675 GCA_048175045.1 Collinsella sp. | reverse complement strand
CTGCGACGCGGAAATCGCGCGCCGTTGCCGCGCCCCGCAGTGCCCGCTTCCCCCGAGAACAATTATCAGTGCAGGTAGAAAGCTTGCCGATTTTCGAAAAAACCGGATATGGTTGACCCCTGTGGCCTAAACGTAGTAGATAGGCCGTTTTCGTGGCGCGGCTCCAAAACAGTCTTTTGGAACGGGTGGTATCCTTGGTAGCCCTGTGCTGCAAACGCACCTTAAACGCAAGGAGTCCCATGGATCTTATCGCCCAGCTCGCCCGCGAGCTCAACCTTAAGGCCGCCAACATCGAGGCGGCCGTCAAGCTCATCGACGAGGGCAACACCATCCCCTTTATCTCGCGCTACCGCAAGGAAGCCACGGGCGGCATGGACGACGTCGCCCTACGTGCGCTCGACGAGCGCCTGTCCTACCTGCGCAATCTTGAGCAGCGCAAAGAGGACGTCATCCTGCTCATCGACGCTCAGGGTAAGCTCACGCCCGAGCTCGAGCAGCAAATTCGCGAAGCTACGCAGCTCCAGCGCGTCGAGGACCTCTACAAGCCCTACCGCAAAAAGCGCATGACCCGAGCGCAGAAGGCCCGCGAGGCCGGCCTGGAGCCGCTCGCCAACATGATCATCATGCAGGCATCCGCCAAGGGCAGCGCGCTCGACGCCGCCGCGGCCTACGTCAACGAGGAAGCCGGCTTCGACACGCCCGAGAAGGCGCTCGCCGGCGCGGCAGACATCGTGGCCGAGACGGTGGCCGAGGACCCCGAGAACGTCGCCGACCTGCGCGCCTTTACGCAAAACACCGCCGATATCGTCGTCGAGGCGACCGACCCCGCCGAGAAGACCCCCTACGATCCGTACTACAGCTATGACGAGCCGCTGCGCCGTCTTCCCAACCACCGCGTGCTGGCTATCGATCGCGGTGAGCGCGAGGGAAAACTCCGCGTGCGCGTGAACGTCGACGGCGCCGCCGCCACGGCACGCCTCGGCAGCCGTTGGCCCCGTCGCCAGGGCGTGTTCGCGCCCGTCTTCGATGCCGCCATCGCCGACGGCTACAAGCGCCTCATGGCCCCCTCGCTGGAGCGCGAGGCCCGCGCCAAACTCACCGTTCGCGCCCAGACCGAGGCCATCAACGTCTTTGCCAAGAATCTCGAGGGCCTGCTCTCGGCGCGCCCCGTGCGCGGCGCCCGCGTGCTCGCGCTCGATCCGGGCTACCGCACCGGCTGCAAGGTCGCCGTCATGGACGAGACCGGCAAGCTGTTCGACCACGGCGTGGTCTACCCCACCAAACCGCGCCACGACGTCGCCGGCACCAAGCGCGAGCTCGCCCGCCTCGTCAAGAAGGACGGCGTCAACACCATCGTCATCGGCAACGGCACCGCCAGCCGCGAGACCGAAGAAGTCGTTTCGGAGTTCATTGCCGAGCAGGCGTCCAACCTTCGCTACACCATCGTCAACGAGGCCGGCGCATCGGTGTACTCCGCCTCCGAGCTCGCCAGCCAGGAATATCCCGACCTGGACGTCACCGTGCGTGGCGCCATGAGCCTGGGCCGCCGTCTGCAAGACCCGCTGGCAGAGCTCGTCAAGATTCCGCCCCAGTCCATCGGCGTGGGCCAGTACCAGCACGATCTTGACCAGGCCGAACTTTCGCGCACGTTGGGCCATGTGGTGGAAGACGTCGTCAACCGCGTGGGCGTCGACGTCAACACCGCGAGCGCGAGCCTGCTGGGATACGTATCGGGCATCACGCCGAGCGTGGCCAAAAACATCGTGGCCTACCGTGAGGAAAACGGCGCCTTCACCGATCGCCGCCAGCTCAAGAAGGTCCCCAAACTGGGACCCAAGGCATACCTCAACGCCGCGGGCTTCCTGCGCATCAGCGGCGGCAAGAACCCGCTCGACGCGACAAGCGTCCACCCCGAAAGCTACGAGGTGGCCACGTCCGTCCTGGAACGCGCAGGCGTTAAAGCCAGCGAGCTCAGCCGCGGCGGCGTGCCCGACATCGAGCGCCGTCTGGGCAGCATCTCAACGCTGGCAAGCGATCTGGACTGCGGCACCCTCACGCTCATCGACATTGTCAACGAGCTCAAAAAGCCCGGCCGCGACCCGCGCGACGACGCACCCGAGGTGGTCTTTAGCCGCTCGGCGCTTTCCATCGACGATCTGGAGCCCGGCATGGAGCTCAAGGGCACGGTGCGCAACGTTGTGGACTTTGGCGCCTTCGTCGACGTGGGCGTACACCAGGACGGCCTTGTGCACATCTCCAAGCTAGCCAACCGCTTCGTCAAGCACCCGAGCGACGTGGTGCGCGTCGGCGACACGGTAAAGGTGTGGGTCGAGAAGGTCGATCGCGACCGCAAGAAGATCTCCCTCACCATGGTGCAGGGCAAATAGCCGCCAAAGCAGACGTCCCCCTCTTCGCGGCGTGCAAAATCGCGAGTTTTCAGCATCTCCCGATAGCCCCGCGGCTCCTTAAAGGGCCATAAAAGCAAAAACGGCCCCGTTTTGGCGGTTCTAGAGCCAAAACGGGGGCCGTTCCGTGCTTTATCTAGCTGGTAAAAGCCTTTACCTTGCTGAATACTCTCAATTTTGCACGCCGCAGGCGGGGGTACCTTTGCCCACGGCAGGATATGGAAGCCAATCACCTACCTACTGGCAAGCTCGTGCCGGCAGCCCCGGCCTTCCCTTTTCCTAGCGCGACTCTCGCAAAGCGCGTGAGCGATAGGGAAAGGGAAGGCCGGGGCGAACAGCCCACGGCGCAGCCAGTGTTCGCCCTACGGCAGAATATGGAAGCCCAAAGCGGCGATATCCTTGGCAAAGCCGCGCACGGTATCGAGCGAGACCTCGTACGGGTCGCGACCGATGTTCTTGCGCTTGGCCAGGATGCTGTTGGGCACCGTGATGATCTGGCAACCGCAGGCCTCGGCCTGGTAAATGTTGATGAGCTCGCGCGTGGACGCCCACAGGACCTCGCAGTTGGGCTTGGCGGCGGCCTTCTTGACCGACTCCGTCATAAACGGAATGGGATCGACGCCGGTATCGGCGATACGGCCGGCAAAGAGCGAAATGATGGACGGCGTCTCGACGTCAACGGCCTCGACCATCTCGTCGACCTGCTTAGGCGTAAAGACGGTGGTGACGTTGACCTTGATGCCGTCGGCCGAAAGCTTGCGGACCAGCTCGACGGTGGACTCGCCCTTGGTGGTCACGCACGGAATCTTGACGTAGACGTTGTCGGCCCAGGTAGCGATCTCGCGAGCCTCGACCTCCATAGTCTCGACGTCATCGGCAAAGACCTCAAACGAGACGGACACATCGGTGATGTGGGCCAGGACCTCCTTGGCAAACGCGCGGTAATCCGTCACGCCGCCCTTCTTCATAAGGGACGGGTTGGTCGTGAAACCCTGAACGTTGCCGTTCTCGTACATGTCGAGCATGCCCTCGAGGTTTGCACCGTCAGCGAACACCTTGATTGCCATCTGCCTGATTCCTTTCGTTTGCATGCGGCCGGTAAGCTGCTAAACACTTTACCTATGTTTATCAAGGCGTGAGCTGCGGGTTTTTATCTTCTCGGCGAACGGTTTTGCAGATTTACCATTTTTATATCGACACCCCAGCGGCAAAACGTTTTTGCCGATCATTGCGTTTGATTCCGTTCACGGAGCAGAAGCAGCGCTTCGCCGGCTCGTTTTCACAATCGCTCCAAAGCAAAAAGCGGTGACGCCTCATTTGAGACGTCACCGCTTCCGTGTAGGAGCCGGTTATCGGAGCTCCGCCCGATTAGGGCTTAACGTATGCCTGGATTACTCTTCCTCAACGTGGTTGATCACAGCACCCTTGGTGTGGATGAAGTTGGGGACGAAGGCGACGATCAGAAGGACAGCGAGAATCGCGTAGACACCGGTGGTACCGAAGGCCTCGGCAGCGCGGCCGAGCGTAATACCAATGACAGAGAAATCGAAGTCGCCGAACGTAGTGTTCTTGAAGCCAAAGACGTCAAGAACGGGCAGAAGCAGGGCCGGGGCAAAGGTGATGAGCAGGCCGTTGACGAAAGCACCAAGAGCTGCACCCTTGCGGCCGCCGGTAGCATTGCCGTAGATGCCGGCGGTAGCACCGCAGAAGAAGTGGGGAACCATGCCCGGGATGATGAAGATGCCCAGGGTAGCGCCCACGATGAACATACCGACCACGCCACCGATGAAGGAGGCAACAAAGCCGAGGATGACGGCGGTGGGAGCATAGGGGAAGAAGACGGCGCAGTCGACGGCGGGGATGGCGCCAGGGATCAGCTTGTTGGAGATGCCCTGGAAAGCCGGGACCAGGTCGGCAAGGATCATACGAACGCCGTTGTAGACGATAGTGACACCGACGGCGAAGGACAGGGCACAGGTCAGGGCGTAGACGATTACATTGTCGCCGCCAGCGGTCTTGGTAACGACCGCGGGATCTGCGATGTAAGCGGCGAAAGCGGTAACCAGGTAGAAGAAGGCCATGGTAAGAGCCGTGGAGATGGTGGTGTCGCGCAGGAAGGAGAACTTCTCGGGAACCTCGATCTTCTCGGTGCTGTTCTCCTCGGCGTCCTTAGCAAAAAGCGTACCGACTGCGGCGGAGATGTAATAGGCGAGTGAACCGAAGTGGCCCATGGCGATTTCATCGCCATCGGTAACCTTCTCGGTGAAACGCTGACCAACGGCGGGAAGCATAGCGCTCACGAGGCCCAGGAACATGCCGCCCACGATGACAAGCTGGACATCCTGGAAGCCAGATGCCTGCAGAACGGCAGACAGCAGGCAAGCCATGAACATGCTATGATGGCCCGTCAGGAAGATGTACTTAAACTTGGTAAAGCGGGCAATGATAATGTTCACGACGTAGCCGAGAATCAGGATCATCATGGTCTGAACGCCGAGGACGCTCTGAGCCATCGAAACGACGACCTCGTTGTTGGGCACGACGCCGGTGATGTGGAAACCGGTCTCGATGAAGGTACCCAGCGGAGCAAGGTTCTCCTGAACAACAGCGGCGCCGGCAGACAGCATGATGTAACCCAGAATGGGCTTCAGGGTGCCCGTCATCACCTTGTGGGCAGGACGCTTAAGCGCGACAAGGCCCACAAAGGCAAATAGGCCCATAATCCACGCTGGCTTGGTCAGAATCGATTGGATAAACTCAAGTATGGGAAGGATGGCTTGCATCTGCGCTTCCTTTCTCTCTAACGTGGGCGCGTTTCCCTCTTCCACAGGGAACCGCCCTTTTTTGTGCCGCTCTAGGCGTTAGCGGCGGCCGCCTTGATTGCCTCGAGGGCGTCTTCGCGGATCTTCTTCTTGTTCACATAGCTGCGAACGATCACAACGTTGCCGTGGAGCTCGGGGGCGAGTTCCTTAACGGTGATGAACAGATCCGGATTTGCGGAAGAAGCACCGTTCAGGTCCATAGACTCAACGTCGGCCTTGATGCCCTCCTCCTCGCAAAGCTCCTCGACTTTGCCAGCGAGCATCAGGCTAGACCCGATGCCGTTTCCGCATACGGTGATGATATGCATGGCAACCTTCCTCTCCTACACGTGACGGTTTTCCGTCTATCCAAAAGCGGCGACGCATCGCCGTGCCATTAAGGCCTAAAAGAATGAACGCATGGTCTCCAAAACCTGCTCGGGCGTATCGCATGCGCTGAGCTTGGCAACGCAGTCCTCGTCCTCGAACATCTGCGAAAGCTCCGCCAAGCAGCCAAGATGAGCCTTGGGGTCGGGTGCGCAAATACCCACGAGCACGTGAACCGGATCGAAGTCCTCGTGTCCAAACGCAACGGCAGGGTCAAGCGTGACGATACAGATTCCCGCTTCACTCACATTGCCATCTGCCTGGGCGTGGGGCATGGCGATGCCCTCTTCCAAGACCATATAGGGGCCGAATTTGTGAACCGATGAAATCATGGCGTCAACATAGCTCTGGTCGCATTTGCCAGCGTCTACGAGCAACTTACCGCATGCCCTGATCGCTTCCTCCCAGTCGGAGGCCTCGACATGGCAGGCAACAAGCTCGGGTTTAAGAAGATCGGTCAGCATGCTCGTCCCCTACTCCTCGGGCAAGATATGAAAACCAAGCGCCTGAACGTCGCGGGCAAAGCCCTTGACCGTATCAAGCGAGTACTCAAGCAAATCTTTCCCGAAATTCTTGCGCTTGGCAAGAATGGCATTGGGAACCGTAATGATCTGGCATCCAACGGACTCCGCCTGGAAGATATTGAGGACCTCGCGCGTAGACGCCCAGAGAACCTCGGCAGCAGGCTTAACGGCAGCCTTCTTTACGGACTCCGCCATGAGGGGCAGCGGATCGACGCCGGTATCGGCAATGCGACCGGCAAAGATGGACAGAATAGAGGGGGTCTCGGCAGAAACGGCATCGACGAACTCGTCGACCTGCTCGGGCGTGAAGATAGTGGTGACATTCACCTTGATGCCGTCGGCAGAAAGGCGCTTGACCAGCGCGGCAGTGGACTCGCCCTTGGTGTTGAGCGCCGGAATCTTAACATAGACGTTGTCTGCCCAGGTTGCAATCTCGCGAGCCTCGGCCTCCATACCAGCCTCGTCGTCGGCGAATACCTCAAAAGAGACCGACACATCGGTAATGTGCTCAAGAACCGTCTTGGCAAAAGCGCGGTAGTCGGTCACGCCGCCGGCCTTCATAAGGGAAGGATTGGTCGTGAAGCCCTGAACGTTGCCATTGTCATGCATGTCAAGCATGCCTTCGAGGTTAGCGCCGTCGGCAAACACCTTGATCGCCATGTTCGGTCCTTTCTCATCTAACACTATTGCTATCGAAAGCCTTCTTCTTTGTTTCAAAAGCTTTTCGGTTTTCTTTTATAAACCATTTCAAAAGCTATCGAAAGCTCAATTGTCAACTTTCCGTGAACGGTCGAATATCGGGTGTGAACGTACTTCTTTTGGGCGGCGCCTTCAGAATAAGACTCTATATAGCCCGTCTACGTGCGAACTATCTGCTACGCATGCATTTGGGACATGCCATTCCGTTCATTCGATTCATTCGAATTTGCCTTGTTCTTTTCATATCGATACGTTATATTTCGATTACGAAAGGCGCATCTTTTGCCTTTTGTTCAAAAGGAGCGGCATATGGCATCTACTTCAGACCTTTCACCGGCCGAGCGTCAGCGATTTATCATGAATTGGCTGGCCGAAAAGCCAAATATCTCGGTATCCGACATCGTTCGCCGTTTTTCGGTTTCGGAAGTCACCGCACGACACGACCTCGTCTCACTGGAATCCGAAGGCAAGCTGCGTCGCGTACGCGGCGGAGCGGTATCGCTTTCTCGCTCCAACGCAATCTCGTATCCCGAGGAGCGCATCAATGTCCAAGTCGAGGCCAAGGAGGCCATCGCCGCAACCGCAGCAACTCTTGTTGATGATGGCGATGTTCTGGTAATTGATATCGGCACCACAGGCTTTTACTTCGCTAAAGCCCTCATGGACAAGCATGAGATCACCATTATCACCGGCGATCTTGCAATCGCGAACTACGCCAGCTTCAATCTCCCCAATGCTTCGGTAGTGCTGCTGGGCGGCTCCGTGCGCAAGGGCCACCTCTATCTCGCGGGCGCACTAACGCTCGACTGCATGAGCAAACTACATGCCGACAAGGCGTTTGTCAGTGCCGACGGATTCCACCCCGACCACGGCTTTACCGTCGAGCACGACTTCTCGGCCATGATTAAGCATATGTACCTGACCAACTCAAACCAGGGCTATATGATGGTTGACCAGGGAAAGTTCAACAAGACCAGTTTTTATCAGTCCGCGCAAATCGATGACCTCGATGGCATCATCGTTGATGGAGACGACGAGGGCATCATGACGGCGGCGATCGAGAGCAGTCGCAGTCATCCCAAGCTCTATATTGCAAAATAGCTCAAATGGCCGGGTCGCCCCACTGCGGGCGACCCGGCCATTTATTAGATCAACCCAAAGTGGCGCATAGCTGTGACGGTGCCGTCGTGTGCGACATCGTCAGTCACGTAGTCGGCGACCGCTTTGACCTCGGGCATGGCGTTGCCCATGGCGACAGCCGTCTCGACCGCAGCGAGCATGCCCAGGTCGTTGCCCGAATCGCCAAAGCCAAAGGTGCGCGCATTTCCCTCGCGGCCCAGATACGCCAGCGCTCGCGCCACGCCCACGCCCTTGTCGATGCCCTTGGGGCTCAGCTCGCGATTCTGACCACCGGTGTTGCACAGCTCAAACTCGCGATCGATAAAGCCGTCATCGTTGGCCACGCGAGCCAAACTGGGCACATTGAGGCATACCTTGCCCACGCGCAGACTGCCGTCGACGCGCATTTCCTCGGCGCTGTGCACCACAGAAGCGCCGATCAGAGACGACTGCTCAACACCCGCGGGTTCCAAGGCAAAAGTAGCCACGTTGGTCTCGAAAAAGGCCTCAATCCCTGCCGCGGCCATACGGCGTGCAAGCTCCTCGACAACGTCCTCGCCAAAGCAGTCCTCATGCACCACGCGGCCCTCGACCTCGAGCGTCGCTCCCGCCATGGCAACGACACCCGCAGGCTCCAAAGCACGCAGGCCATCGGCAATCAGCCACAAGGGACGACCCGTGCAGATAAACGCCTTGTGCCCTGCGTCGCGCAGACGATGAAACGCCTCGATCACCGCCTGCGAGGGGCGAACCGCCGAAAAGTCCTTGTCGGTCATGTTGTCGGGATCGAACGACGTCAGCGTGCCGTCCACGTCAAAAAAGAGCACGGCAGAATCGGGGCACGCATCAATCATATGGGTTCCTTTCGGGGGCGAGAGTAAACGAAGCATCCATAATATAATGGAGCGACGCAACCAGAGAGGTCACCCATGGAATTTTACGCAAGCTGCCCCGAGGGCTTTGAGTCCGCACTCGCCGATGAGCTTAAACGCCTCGGGCTTTCGCATGTTCGCCGGCTGAAGGGCCGCGCCACGTTTGAGGGCGAGCTCGAAGAAGGCTACCGCGCCTGTCTGTGGTCACGCCTGGCGAGCCGTGTGTTCGTGGTACTCGGGCGCTTTGAGGCGCAGGATGCCGATGAACTGTACGACAGCGTTTACGACATCGCTTGGGAGACCATCATCCGCCCCGGCGCCACCATCGCCATCACCGCCCGCGGCGTGACCGAGCAGCTGCACAACACGCGCTTCTCGGCCCTGCGCGCCAAGGACGCATTGTGCGACCGCTTGGCCGAAACCACGGGCCGTCGCGCCGATGTCGACGCCGCCGATCCCGATGTTCACCTGCTGCTTTCGCTGCGTCAGCGCCGCGCGAGCATCAGCCTGGACCTTTCGGGCGACCCGCTGTTCAAACGCCTGCCGCCCGCAGCGACCCGCGCCGGCGAGGGCGCGCACGTGCTGCGCCCCGACTACGCCGCCCTGGTGCTGGCGCAGGTCGGCTGGACCGCACTGTGCGAGCGCGAGTTGACGGCCGACGATTACGAGAACGAAGCCCTTCCCACGCTGATCGATGCCTCGTGCGCCGGCGGCGGTCTGCTGCTGGAGGCCGTGAACATTCTGACCGACCGCGCCCCGGGCGCCGCACGCGAGCGCTGGGGCTTTGAGGGCTGGCAGCTGCACGACGCCGCTCTGTGGGAGCAGCTGCTTGCCGAGGCGCGCGAGCGCGAGGCGGCAGCGCGCGAGCGCCAGGCACGCATCGTGGCCGTAGACATCGACCCCGCCGCCCGCAAGACCGCCGAGCGCATGGTCAAGAGCGCTGGTTACAAGCGTTTTGTCGACTTTTGCGCCGCCAAGTCCGCCACCGTGCTGGACCATGCTGGCGCCGTCGCCGGAGCCGCCGTAGTCGCAGACACCACCGAGACACCGCTTTCACTCATGCACGACGCCATGACGCTGGTCGGCGAGCTGCGCCGCGCGCCCGAGCTTTCCGCGGCGCCGGTCGCCGCACTCACCCGCGATGGCCTTATGGCCCGCGCGCTCCATGCCGAGCCCGCGCGCTCCATCGCCGTTATGCCCAATAACGAGGAGGCGGCTATTGAGGTTTGGCCCTCGCTCGACCACGCCGCCGCGACATTTGAAGCTGCGACCAGCGCAGATGCCGAGGAGCAGACCGCAGACGCTCAAGACGAAGCCGCCGCTTCCTCCATGCCCGAACCTGCCGCCACGCTCGACTTGGGCGACGGCAAGCCGCTGCCCGTGCTCATCCCGGAGTCCGAGCAGTTCGCCAACCGCCTGCGCAAGAACGCCCGCCTGCGTCGCAAGTGGGCAAAGCGCGAGGGCGTGAGCTGCTACCGCGTCTACGATGCCGACCTGCCCGACTACTCCGCCGCCATCGACCTGTACGAGGGTTGCCCGCAGACGCCGGGCCGCTGGCTCGTCATCGCCGAATACGCCGCGCCCAAGACCATCGACCCCGCGCTAGCCCAGGCCCGCATGCTCGACATTCTGGCCATCGCGCCGCGCATCCTAGATGTTCCCGCCGAGCATGTGCACGCCAAGGCCCGCATGCGCTCACGCGGCGGCTCGCAGTACGGCAAGCAGGGCGCCGGCAAGGGCGGCTCGGGCGAGCGCGCCAACATCGCGCGCCGTCGCCTGCCGCTCATCGAAGAGGGCGGACTCACCTTTGCCGTCAACTTTGACGACTATTTGGATGTGGGCATCTTCTTGGATCACCGCGTCACCCGCAACCTGGTGCGCGAGCACGCCAAACAGGCACGCCGCTTCCTCAATCTGTTCGCCTACACCGGCACCGCCACCTGCTATGCGGCCGACGGCGGCGTCGAGGAAACCGTGACAGTCGACCTTTCCAACACCTACCTGGACTGGGCCGAGCGCAATATGCGCCAGAACGGCTTTGTTGGTCCGCAGCATCATTTTGTGCGCGACGACGTGCTTGCCTGGATTCGCGACCAGCGCCAGACGCGCAACCGCTGGGACCTGATCTTTGTCGACCCGCCCACGTTCTCGAACTCGTCCAAGATGGGCCGCCGCACCTGGGATGTCCAGCGCGACCATGTTGAGCTTTTGGCCGGCGTATCGCGCCTGCTCGCACAGGGCGGCCACGCCATCTTTAGCTGCAACCTGCGCGGCTTCCGCCCCGAGACGCGCAAGCTCGCGCGCGCGGGCGTCGTGCTGGAGGACATTACGGCGCAGACCATCCCCGAGGATTTCGCGCGCAACCAGAAGGTGCACCGCTGCTATATCGTGCGCCGCCTGCCCATCGAGGACGCCATGGCCGAGGTCGGCTTTAGCGCCGAGGAGATTGCCGAGCGAACCGAGGAGCTGCGCAACCCCGAGACCCGCAAGCCTCGCACGGCAGTGCCTGGCCATGTGCACGCCGGCGACGGCAAGCCGCACGTCACTGGCAGCCCCTCCCCCGCCGGTAAGCCCAAAAAGAAGAAGTTCTACGCCAGCAAGCCCAAGGGCAAATAACGAAGTTGCGGTGGAATAGTTCCTAAAAAGCCTGGTAAAGACCCAAACAGGAACTATTTCACCGCAACTCATATTGGGATGGTGGTTGGCGATCTACCCTTGGGTGACCAGTCGGTAACCGATGCCAACGTGCGTTTGGATATAGCGCGGATGTGCGGGGTCGGACTCAATCTTCTTACGCAACGTGCCCATAAAGACACGCAAGCTCGCCAGGTCGCTCTTAGTTTCCGTGCCCCAAATCTCACGCAGGATAAACTGGTGCGTCAGCACCTTGTCGGCGTTGTGCGCCAGCAGGCACAAGAGCTTGTACTCAATCGGTGTCAGATGAAGTTCCTCGCCATCCATCTTGGCGATGCCGGCATCAAAATCGATATGCAGCTCACCGGTATCGAACGAGCCCTCGGAGGCAACGCCGCCCGTCTGTGCATACGAAAGACGCCTGAGCGTCGTGCGGATGCGCGCCAGCAGCTCCTCGACCGAAAATGGCTTGGTCAGGTAGTCGTCGGCACCGGCATCGAGCGCGCGAATCTTGTCCGCATCCTCGCTACGCGCCGAGACCACGATGATCGGCATGCCCGACCAGGTGCGCACCGATTCCACCACCTTGACGCCGTCCATATCGGGCAGGCCCAGATCGAGCAGCACGATGCTCGGTGCCTGCGATGAGGCAGCGGCGATAGCGGCATGAGCGGTCTCCACGGCCATATGGCGCAAGCCGTGCGCCTCGAGCGCGGCAACGATAAGATTGCGAACGGCGGGGTCGTCCTCGACAACCAAGATGAGCGGTTTTACGGCAGAGTTCGGCACAGCGTTACTCCTTATCAAACGAAACGTCGGCGGCGGGAAGCTCAATCGTAAAGACCGAGCCGTGCGGGTCCGCCGCGGCAACCTCTATGCTACCGCCATGCGCCAACGCAATGGAGCGGCAGAGCGAAAGACCCAGGCCCACGCTGCGATGGCTGTCGGCAAGACCGTGGTTGGCGGTGTAGAACGACTCAAAGATGCGTTCACGGTCCTCGGGTGCGATGCCCGGGCCGTCATCGGCCACCGAGCACGCCACACGTCCATCGTCGACGCTAATCGAAATCATGATATGCGAGCCTGCGGGCGTATAGGTGATGGCGTTGTTCACCAGATTGACCACCAGCTGCACCATCAGGCGCGCGTCGACGTTGACGAGCGCCGGCTCATCGCACGCCACCACCTTAAGGTCGTGCTCGCGCACGGCCGGATTTACGTGGCGCAGTGCCTCCTCGACGATATCGTCCATGAGCTCGAGCGTGGTCGACAGGCGCATACCGCCGCCCTCGAGCTTGGTGATGGCGAGCAGATTCTCGACGGTGGCGTTGAGCCACAGCGCATCCGAGCGAATGGATAGAAGCAGGCCGCGGCGCGTCTGGGCATCGAGCACCGCGGTGCCGGTCGAGCCCTGATCGAGCAGGACATCGGCATTGCCCGAAATACTGGTGAGCGGCGTGCGCAGATCATGCGAGATGGAGCGCAGCAGGTTGGCGCGCAGCTGTTCGTTTTTGGCGAGCACCGCCGCCTCCTCGCGGGCCTCCATGGCGCGGGCGCGGTCGAGCGCCAGCTCACCTTCGCTCACGATGGCATCGGCAAGCGTCCGCTCCTCATGCGTCAGCACGTCGGGCTCGGCAACGATAGCCAGCACGCCCACCACCGAGGCGGGGTCGCCCGAGCGGACGAAGCCGTCGCCCGTGCGAACCGTCAGGTAGATGCCATAAAACGCCGAGCCGCCATAGGTGGCATCGAGCGGCGTTCCCACATAGGCGGACGCCGAGAGCCGCGGCGGCATCTGCGGCGCCAGTTCATGCACCGGCGCGGCATCGCCCACGGCCGTGTATGTCGCACGCGGCAGCAGGTCATCGCCCTCGGCGTCGGCGCTGTACCACACGACCGGACAGCCCGAAAGACGCGCCAGCTGCGTTGCCATGGCATGGACAATCTGCTGCTGATCGGCGCACCGCTGCAGCATGCGGTTGGTCTCGAGCACCATATGCGTGCGGCGGTCGCTGGCGGCAGCCTGTGCCAAGGCGCGGCGCAGGGCCAACGCAATCGAGCTCGACACAAGCGAGACCACGAACATGATGAAGAACATGCCGGGATAGCCGCGGTCGATAAGCGACAGCGAGTAGCGTGGGTCGACAAACAAGAAGTTGTAGAGCGCCACGGCGGCAGCCGAGCTCAGCAAGCAATACAGGCGACTCCAGGTAAAGAATGCGCACAGCTGAACGGCGAACACATAGACGATCATGATGCTCGGCGCGAGACCCGGATGGTCGAGCAGCGCGCCCACAATCGTCGCCGCGACCAGCAGCCCCACCGATACGCAGGCGTCATACAGAGGAGTGCGGCGCGTCAGCGTTGTGCGCCGCCACCAAAAGCTATCGGCAATATCGCCGTCCGTACGGACGTCCATCAGTGCCCCGCCCCTCTCTCAAAAACAAAAACCACCACAAAGGGACAGGCACCTTTGTGGTGGTTTCCCTTGTGGTGGTTCCAAGTGTATAGCCTTTGCAACCGGCGGTCGCTAGACAAATAGCACGTGCGCGAGCAGGGCACACACGCACACCGCTCCAAATACCAGTGCCACGATCGAAATTACGCGATCGGCCATATCCATGTTGGCACGGTTCGTAAGGAACCGATCTTCGGCGGCGTCGACACGCGCCTCACGCACCATTTCGACCACCGCCTCGCGGCCATCGAGCGCCTTTGCATCCATGTTTGCCTCCCCGGCCTCAATCTTGTCCATCGAAAACCAACTCCGTGTAGCCGCCGACGTCTACGGTCGCTCGTTGGGGGCCAGGCGCTGCATCTTACTCACAGCCTTAAACTTGGTGAACAGCGGCACATACTCAAAGCTCACGTTGGAGTTCTCCAGGCCGTACCAGCGTGCAGGCGTGCCGGCGGCGCGGCGGATGATGTACTTGAGCGTGATGGCCGTACGCTCGCTCGGCTCCACGTCGCTTTCGGGCGCCAGAAGCTTACGGATCATGACGAACTTGAACGTACCGATGTTGCCCGGATCCTTGTAGACCGAGTAGTCATGCGTCTGCGCCGGCAGCTCGCCGGTGGCGGCCAGGTCCTGAACGACCTGACGCAGGTAGGCATTGACGCGCTGGTTGATCTTGTAGCCCAGGTACAGGTGCACGCGGAACACGTAGTCGGTGCCGAACGTCTCGACCGAATAGGCAAAGGTATGCGGCTCGTCCATGGTCTCGACATTCACAAACCACCAGGCGCGGGCGCGCTTGGGATGCTTGTCCAAGATCGAGTAGACGATATCACGGTCGATGTAATCGGTATGGGTGTCCTTGGTCAGGTACACGATGTTATCGCTCAGGCGCTCGTAGCGGTCGTCGTCGCGCAGGCGCTTGAGCTGCGGCAGGTAGCTGCGCAGCGGCAGCAGCGTAAACTGGCGCTGCTCGACCGCTGTGCCGTTGTACCAGCACACCATAATGCCCATGATGAGCGCGGCCATGAGGATGGTGAAATAGCCGCCGTGGAAGAACTTGGTGAGCGAGCTCACGAAGAAGAAGCCTTCGAGCAAAAGGAAGAAGGCCGCGAAGATCCACGGAGCAACCTTGAGCTTGCGCTCCTCGTGCAGGTAGAAGAAGAGCAGCAGCGTGGTGCACATCATAGTCAGCGTAATGGCAAGGCCGTAGGCGGCTTCCATATGCGCCGAGTTCTGGAACAGCAGCACCACGATGACGCAGCCTACGAGCATGACGTTGTTGACCATGGGGATGTAGAGCTGGCCCTTGGTCTCGGCAGGATAGAAGACCTGCATGTGAGGCATAAGGTCCAGGCGGCTGGCCTCGGACACCAGCGAGAATGCGCCAGTGATGAGCGCCTGCGAGGCAATGATGGCCGCGACGGTTGAAAGGCCGACGGCAAACGGGCGCAGGCCCGGGGCGAGCATCTGGTAGAACGGGTTGAGGTCGGCAATGCCCATGAGCTCGGGGTTGGCAGCGTTGTTCATAAGCCAAGCGCCCTGGCCCATATAGGAAAGCAGCAGGCAGCACTTAACGAACGGCCAGGTAGCGTAGATGTTGCCGCGGCCGACGTGGCCCATGTCGGAGTAGAGCGCCTCGGCACCGGTGGTGGCGAGGAAGCAGCTGCCCAGAATCATGATGCCCGCGTGGTTGTTGGGGCTCAGCAAAAAGGCGATGCCGCGCACCGGGTTGAGGCACAGCAGCACGGCGGGGTGCTGGAAGACAAAGAACAGACCCGTGCCGCCCAGGAACAGGAACCACAGCGTCATGATGGGGCCAAAGGCGTGACCGATCTTGGCCGTACCGATGCGCTGTACCAAGAAGAGCACGATGATGATGGCGAGCGTAATGGCGACGACGCGGCCCTGGTCATCGCCCAGCACGGCATGGACCGCCGGGATGGTGCGCAGGCCCTCGATGGCCGTGGTAACGGTAACGGCCGGCGTCAGGATGCCGTCGGCGAGCAGCGCGGCGCCACCCAGCATGGCGGGGATGATAAGCCACTTGCCGCAGCGCTTGACCAGGCTGTACAGGGCAAAGATGCCGCCCTCACCATGGTTATCGGCGCGCAGCGAGATGAGCACATACTTGATGGTGGTCAGCAGCGTGACCGTCCACACGACAAGGGAGAGCGCGCCGAGCACGAACTCCTCCGTGACGCTTCCGATGCCGCCGTTGCCGGCAACGAGCGCCTTGGTTACATACATAGGGCTGGTGCCGATATCGCCGTACACCACGCCCAGCGTGACGAGCATCGCCGAGATGCTCACAGGAATCGCAGCGTGCGAGGCTGCCTCCTTAGCCTTTTGTTCCATAAGCCGGTTTCCTCCCAACTTTAATGTTCGAAGGAATTATAGGTAATCGGCCCATGGTTTAATGCACTGTTTTCCCAGCTAGATAAAGATTTATACAGTCTTTAGGCTACCGCGGCGATATGAAATGTGACAAAGGGACTATCCCCTTGTCACGTTCGTCATTTTCCGAGCCAGTTTTTGAACCACCACTCCATGGAGCGGCTCATCTCGGCCATAAAGGGGCTCGTGTGCTTGCGGGTGTAGATATCCACGACGCGCTCCCCCACCTCGCGGGCGTGCGGGCGAAACATCGCATCCATCTCGGCCACCTGCGCATCCATGGTCGCGTCGTCCGCACGGCGGTAGCGCTCCTCGTGCACCAGGTTAACCACGGGATGCGCAATCGCCGGACGCTCCTTGCGGGGCGTGCCGATGATGAGCA
>DBEXKF010000057.1:0-3980 GCA_048175045.1 Collinsella sp. | reverse complement strand
GGCCTTTTAGGCCGCTCGTGTGTTTTTGCTTCGCGCCATGTGGGGGTGGTGGCGACGTGCATCTTTGCGAGTATTCTGCAATCGAAGGCCCCTGCATACCGACCTCGGGCAAAAAATCGGGATTTCTCGATGTTTTCTACGGATGATGGGCGGGGTTATGGGCTGACAGCGTTTGATTTGCAGGGATATTCGCGGTCTTTGGCATTTATCGTGGCGCCCGAAGCTCTTGGTTATGTTGAATACTCCTAAAAATGCACGGCGCTTAGAGGGGGACCTTCGCGAAAAAGGAAACTGCCCCGTCGAAGTATGCATTCGACGGGGCAGTTTATGCATTTGGCCGATTAAGGATGCGCTGCCAAACTACTAGAACTTGACGGTCGGGGCCTGACGGGCTGCTTCGGCGGCCTCGAAGCCCTGGCGCTCCTTAAACTGGAAGATGCCGGCAAAGATGACAGCCGGGAACGTCTGAATGGCGTTATTGTAGCTGAGCACGCAATCGTTGTAGCTCTGGCGTGCATAGCTAATCTTGTTCTCGGTATCCTCGAGCGATGCCTGCAGCTGCGTAAAGTTGGTGTTTGCCTTAAGATCGGGATAGGCCTCGGCTACGGCGAAGAGCTGACGCAGCGCACCGGTCAGCACGTTGTCGGCTTCCATCTTGGCCTCGGGCGTGGTGGCCTTGACGGCGGTGTTACGCGCGCTGATCACGGCGGAGAGCGTCTCCTGCTCGTGCTTGGCGTAGCC
The DNA here is from genome assembly GCA_048175045.1 of Collinsella sp. Taxonomy (GTDB): domain Bacteria; phylum Actinomycetota; class Coriobacteriia; order Coriobacteriales; family Coriobacteriaceae; genus Collinsella. Next base: position 3,239 of record DBEXKF010000057.1, on the reverse strand, counting down.
CTTGACGGTCTCGACCAGGTTGGGGATCAGGTCGTTGCGGCGCTGCAACTGCGTATCGATGTTCTGCCAGGCGTTATCGATGCGGTTACGCTTGGTGACCATGTTGTTGTAGATGCCGGCGATGGCGCAGGCAATCACAATGACAACAACGATGCCGATGATGACGGGAAGCATGATGTCTCCGTTTCGAATGGCCGCGGCGGCATGCGCCAGCTGCCGTTGGTATAACGCTACTAGTATACCCGCAACGTTTTGCCGTGCCGAACTTTCCGGTAAGCGTTGTGTTTTCGGCGGGGTTGGCACCGGGGCAAAGCGCGCGAGGTACAGGTGTAAGATATGCGACAGATTGACGAGTGTTGTCTTTGCCCTGAGGATGGCGATACCAGTGGACCTTCGCATTAAGAAAACCTACCGCGCCCTGTTCGATGCCTTCACCGAGCTTCTCGAGGAGCATCGTTTTGAGGACCTGACGGTTGCCATGCTGTGCGACCGCGCCATGATTCGCCGCACGACCTTCTACAAGCACTTTCGCGACAAGAACGATTACTTTGCCTTTTATATCGATGAGCTCATGTCGGGCTTGCCGCAAAAACAGCCCGATGAGGCCGGCGCGGTGTCTGCCGAGGACGTGCGCGCGCTTCGACACGCGATTTTGGACGATGCCATGGATTTGATTCTGGCGCACGAGCGGCTCATGGATAACATTTTGGCGAGCAGCATGTCGGGCATGTTGACCAACGTTATTTGCGACCGCATTGCCCGCTCCATCCGCGAGCGTGTGATGAACGTGCTTGCCGAGGATGCCCTGGCCCCCGTGTCACTCGAGACGACGTCTGAGTTTGTCGCCGGCGGTATTATTCGACTTTTCACGATATGGTGGGAATCGGGCCACGATCTTGAGCGTCGACCTGAGATAGCCGACGTGGTCGATGCGCTGTTTGAGCGGACCATGACACCGGTGCATCACTAGGAGTGGCGGAGAGAGGGGGATTCGAACCCCCGGAACGCTCTCGCGCTCAACGGTTTTCAAGACCGCCGCATTCAACCGCTCTGCCATCTCTCCGTGAGTCGTAATGATAGCATCGTTTTGAATTTGCAACAGGGAAGGCGAACGATGACGATCACCGAAATCGACGAGAAGTTCATGCGCGAGGCGCTGGCGGTGGCGCGAGCCGCCGCGGCGGTGGGCGAGGTGCCCATCGGAGCCGTAGTGGTGCGCGACGGCGAGATCGTCGCGAGGGCGCACAATCGGCGCGAGCTCGACCAGGATCCTTCGGCTCATGCAGAGTTCGCGGCCCTGTGCGCTGCCGCTCGGTCGCTCGGTCGCTGGCGCCTTTCCGATTGCACGGTCTACGTGACGCTCGAGCCATGCTGCATGTGTGCGGGGCTTATGGTTAACGCGCGCGTGGGGCGCTGCGTGTATGGCGCGGCTGATGCCAAGGCGGGCGCGCTGGGATCCCTATACGATTTGAATGCCGACTCGCGCCTGAATCATCGGTTCAATGTGACCGCCGGCGTACTGGCGGATGAATGCCGCGAGCTGCTGAGTAGCTATTTTGGCGGTCTGCGCGGAGCGGGCGGCGCTGATTGCGGTTGCGGTGCCGATCTTGAAGCGCACGCCGCTCACGCCGCAGCGCTTGCAGGTGCCGGCGAGGATGCTGGCACGGCGGTTGACTTTGGTCCTGCGTGCCGCCGGCCCCGTCGTGTGCTGCTGGCGATCGACTCCTTTAAGGGCAGCGTGTCGAGTGCGCAGGCGGAGGCGACGGTTGCCGAGGGCGTGCGCCGCGTTTGGCCCGATGCCGAGGTGCGTGCATTGCCGCTGGCAGATGGTGGCGAGGGAACGCTCGATGCCATCGCCGCATGCGGTGGCGAGCTCTCAACCTGCGATGTCGCAGGCCCCTTGGGCGACCGCGTGTCTGCCCGGATGCTGGTGGACGACGAGCGCGACTCGGCTGTAATTGAGATGGCCGAGGCGGCGGGTATTGGGTATTCGCCTTGCACGGAGTCGTCGGCGCTGGCTGCTACAACCTATGGCGTGGGCGAGCTGATGCTCCGTGCGGTTCGTGCCGGGGCAAAGACTATCTATATTGGCTTGGGCGGCAGCGCCACCAACGATGGTGGCGCCGGTATGCTGCAGGCACTGGGCGCGCGTGTGGTCGATGATCAGGGCTGCGATGTCGCCCCCGGTCTTGCGGGCCTTGAACACGTGGCGAGCGTTGATTTGGCGCCAGCGCTTCGGGCGCTGAACGGCGCGCGTGTCGTGGTGCTTTCTGATGTCGAGAACCCACTCGTGGGGCGCCGCGGTGCGCTGGCAGTGTTCGGTGGACAGAAGGGTCTGCCGGCGGATGATGCCGAGGCGCTGGGCAAGTACGACAGCTGGATGGTCGGCTACGGCCGCCTGCTCGATGCGGCAATTACCGGGGTGCGGGCTCAGGGATTGTTGCGCCTGCCCGAGGGTGCGCGGACATTTTGCTCGGTGCTCGGCGTGCCCGGCGCGGGTGCTGCCGGTGGCTTGGGCGCGGCGTTACTGGCGCTCGGTGCGGAGCTACGCTCGGGCGTGGAGATGGTGCTCGATCTGATTGGGTTTGACGAACGCATGCGTGATGTCGACCTGGTCATAACGGGCGAGGGCAATATGGACGAGCAGTCCGCCGCCGGTAAGGCACCGGTGGGTGTGGCTCGCCGCGCCAAGCGATATGGCAAGCCGGTGGTCGCCGTCGTGGGCGGTCGCGCCGTCAACCTGAACGCGGTATATGAGCAAGGTATCGACTTGGTACTGCCGATCTGCCGCAAGCCCATGCCTCTCGACCAGGCGCTCAATCCTCAGGAAGCCACAACCAACCTCATCTTCGCCGGTGAGTCAGCCGCCCAAGCCTACGACCTCGCTCGCCTCTAAAACCCATCCCCTCGATAAGTTGCGGTGAAATACGGAGTGTTTTTGCCTTTAAGGTGCCAATTCAGTCCGTATTCCACCGCAACTTCGAGAATGTCCATTCGAGGCTGGCTGCCTTGGGTCTCGAGCCGGACTGTCTGCCATGAAATGTGGCAATCTACTACGTTTAACGGAACACCCTCGACCATCCCGGATTTTGTGAAATTAAAACCGACGCTCCTATAAGTTGTCAAGAGGCAGTTTGCGGGAGCGCTCTCTCCAATTCGCACAGGAGCTCGTAATACCTCCTCTCCAGTTTCGTCGACCGCCGTTTCCCCCGTTCCAAGTGCCCGAGTGTGGCTGCGGA
>DBEXKF010000056.1:0-2250 GCA_048175045.1 Collinsella sp. | reverse complement strand
CACAAATTACCCTTGGCATACTTGCGCGAGAACCTGCTCGTGCTACACTTGCAATTGCTGTTTCAGGGCGGGGTGGAATTCCCCACTGGCGGTAAATCGGGCGGTGTCAAAGGGACGCCGTGGCGCAGGCGAGGTGTCTGCGACCGAGCCGATGAGTCCGCGACCCGTGCGTGTGTTGGTTCGCATGCCGGCTGAACTGGTGAGATCCCAGTACCAACGGTTAGAGTCCGGATGAAAGAGGCAGGTGATCTTATGTCTGAACAGTCGCAGCATATCCATTTTGAGAACACGAATAGGTGGAGCACCAAACAGCTCGTTACCATGGCGTTGATGTGCGCCTTGGGCGCCCTGTTTATGTACGTGCAGCTGCCTATCCTTCCTTCGGCGCCGTTTTTGACGTATGACCCGTCGCTGGTACCGGCGATGGTGTGCGGGTTTGCGTATGGTCCTGGCGCCGGCACTGCTGTTGCCGCTATGGCTATCGTTATCCATGCGCTCACCACGGGTGACTGGGTCGGCGCGCTTATGAACCTGGTTGCCACGCTGGGCTACATTCTGCCTGCGGCTATCGTCTATCAGAAGATGCATACCTATAAGGGTGCCGTGATTGGCCTGGTGCTCGGCGTTATTGCCGCTACGGCGTTGTCTATGGTCGCAAACCTTACCATTGGCGTATGGTTCTGGTATGGCTCGGTCGATGTGATCGCCCCGCTCATGATTCCTGCCGTGCTGCCGTTCAACCTTATCAAGACCGTGCTTAACTCGGTGTTGACACTGGCGGTGTATAAAGCGGTCTCCAACCTCATCACGCCTAAAAAGGACCAGGTCAAAGGCCGCGCATGATTGAGTGTCGGGGCGTTTCCTTTAGCTATGACGGTGCCGTACCGGCGCTCGACGGCGTCGATCTGAATATCGAGGACGGCGAGTTTTTCTGCATCCTCGGTGGCAATGGGTCGGGCAAGTCGACGTTTGCCAAGCATCTGAATGCGCTGTTGCAGCCCGATGCGGGCACGGTACGCATCAACGGCATGGATGCGTCCGACCCCGAGCTGGTCTACGACATTCGTTCGACCGCGGGCATGGTATTCCAGAATCCCGACGACCAGCTGGTGGCAACGCTTGTCGAAGATGACGTTGCGTTTGGTCCCGAAAACCTTGGCGTGCCATCGGCGCAAATTGCGCAGCGCGTACGCGAGGCGCTGAAGGGCGTGGGCCTGGTGGGCTTTGAGTGCCACGAGACCCATGCGCTTTCGGGTGGCCAAAAGCAGCGCGTGGCGCTTGCCGGCGTGCTCGCCATGGAACCGCGCGTGCTCATATTGGACGAGGCTTCCTCGATGCTCGATCCGCGTGGACGCAAGGGCCTCATGAAGGCTTGCCGCGCGTTGCGCGCTCGCGGCATGACCATCGTGATGATTACGCACTTTATGGAAGAGGCCGCCGAGGCCGATCGTGTCGCGGTGTTTCGGGCGGGGCGCGTTGCCATGCTCGGTAAGCCCGAGGTAATCCTGACGCAGGCGGACGAACTTGCGCAGCTGAACTTGGAGATGCCGGAGTCGTGCCGTTTGGGCATGGCGCTTCGTGCGAAGGGTGTGCCCGTTCATGCGCAAGTGCGCGAAGCGGATATGGTTGCCGAGGTTGCGCAGGCCTATACCGAGCGAAGTGAGGTGGGCACCGCGGGGCAGCCTTCCACATCCCAGTTGGAAATCGCTGACGGCGCTGTTCCGGCAGGCAGCGAGGACAACGTGTCGGAGCCCGTCATCGAGCTATCCCATGTTTCGTACAGCTATTCGCTCAGTCCGCGCGAGCGCCGTCGCTGGCATAAGCGCTCGGCCACTGCGGGCAAATCGAACAAACAGGCTCTCTGGGGAAACGACCCCAGCAGCCCGTGGGCGCTGCGCGATGTATCGCTGACGGTGCGTCGCGGCGAGTTCCTGGGTTTGGCAGGTCATACCGGTTCGGGTAAGTCGACGCTGGTCCAGCATCTCAACGGTTTGATTCGTCCCCAGGAGGGAAGCGTTTGCGCGCTGGGGCTCGACCTATCAAACAAGAAAGACGCCACTGCGGTTAAGGCCAAGGTCGGCGTGGTGTTTCAGTATCCTGAGCGTCAGCTGTTTGCCGAAACCGTGGCGCAGGACGTGGCGTTTGGTCCGCACAACCTTGGCTTGCCGCAAGATGAAGTCGACCGTCGTGTCGAGTCATCGCTCTCGCGCGTGGGCCTCGATCTTTCCACGGTCGGCGACCAGAGACCCT
>DBEXKF010000055.1:0-2790 GCA_048175045.1 Collinsella sp. | reverse complement strand
AGATGCGGCGGTCGGCCAGGTCGCGGTCGAGCTTGAGCTCCATGTTGCCGGTGCCCTTGAACTCCTCAAAGATGACCTCGTCCATCTTGGAGCCGGTGTCGATGAGGGCAGAGGCCAGGATGGTGAGCGAGCCACCGTTCTCGATATTGCGGGCTGCGCCCAGGAAGCGCTTGGGCGGATACAGTGCCGCCGAATCGACGCCGCCTGAAAGGATGCGGCCTGAGGCGGGCGCCGCCAAGTTGTAGGCGCGGGCAAGACGCGTGATGGAGTCGAGCACCACCACGACATCGCCGCCCAGCTCCACGATGCGCTTGGCGCGCTCGATGACGAGCTCTGCCACACGAGTGTGGTTGTCGGCGGGCATATCGAAGGTCGACGCCACAACCTCGCCCTTGATGGAACGCTGCATATCGGTAACCTCTTCGGGGCGCTCGTCGACGAGCAGGCAGATGAGGTGCACCTCGGGGTTGTTAATCGAGATAGACTGGCAGATCTTCTTGAGGATTGTGGTCTTGCCGGCCTTGGGCGGGGACACGATCAAGCCACGCTGACCCTTGCCGATCGGCGACACGATGTCGATGGCGCGACCGGTAATGGAGTCCTTGCCATGCTCCATGCGCAGCGGCTCGTTGGGATAGACCGGGGTGAGGTCACCGAACTTGGGGCGGTTGCGAATCTGCTCGGGGTCTAGACCGTTGACGGTCGTGATTTTGGCGAGGCCGGCGCGCTTGTCGCCGCCGCGCGAAGGACGAAGCGAGCCCTCGATGACGTCGCCCGTGCGCAGACGCGCGGAGCGGATGAGGTAGGCGGGCACGAAGGCGTCGTCGTTGGACTTCATGTAGCCATGGGCATGGATGATACCGGAGCTGTCCGGACGAATCTGCAGGATGCCCTTGATGTCGCGGAAGCCCTCGGCCTTCGCGGCGGTGACGTAGATCTCCTCGACGAGCTCGGCTTTCTTCTTGCCGGTCGTCTCAATCTCGAACTCCTTGGCCTTCTCGCGCAGCTCGGCGACCTTCATGGCCGCGAGCTCCTCGCGCGAAAGCGTGGGCTCGGTGGGAGCGGCATTACGCTCCTTGTTGCGCTGCTTGCGATCGCGCTGGCGGTTGCGGCGGTCGTTGTTGCGCTCGTCCTTGCGCTCGTTGCGCTCGTCGTTGCGCTTGTGCTGGCGACGGTTGGGGCGAGCGCCGTCTTCGGCCTCGGCGGGCGCGGCGCCATCGGTTGCGGCGGCATCGGCGTTAGCCGCAGTATCATCGCTGGCCTCGGCCTTGGAATCGCCCTGCAGCTCGGCCTCGGCCCGCTGCTCGGACGCCTTGGCCTTAGCGGACTTCTTACGACCGCGCTTGGGCTTCTCGGACGCAGACTGTTCGACGTCTTGGGGCTCGGCAGCATCAGTCGATGCATCGGCGGTCGTCTCGGCGGAATCCTCGGACGCACCCTTCTTGGCAGTCTTGGCCTTGGACGTGCGCTTAGCAGCAGTACGATGGCTGCGACCAGGACGGACGTCGGCGGGCTCGACATCGGCGGGAGCGGCCTCGGAAGTCGTAGCATCCTGGACGGGTGCATCGGCAGCGGTTGCAGACTCGGCGGTCGCCGCAGCATCCCGAGCGGCTGCAGCTGCGGCTGCGGCCTTCTCTGCCTCGACGAAGGCCTTGGGCTTGCGACCGCGACGGTGCGGGCGCAAAGCCGGATCGACAACGGGAACTTCGCTGGCCTCGACAGGCGCAGCGGACTCAGCAGGCGATGCGCCCTCCCCTGCCGCGGAACGAACCGAAGCCTCGGTGAGCTCGAGGGTTACCTGATCGGCAACCTGCTCGGCCTTAGCAGCCGTGCGACGGCGTGTGCGCGGTGCCGGCTTCTCGGTCGGCTGGTCGGCGGCAGGTGTCTCGGGCGCAGACGGAGCTGCAAGCTCGGTCAGAGCCGCGGCCTCGCGCTCGGCAGCACGACGGCGGGCGCGCACCACCTGAGCCTCGCTAATCTGCGCCAACGCACGCGCCTGCGCGACCTCATCGGAAATCGGCTCCGAGGAGTCAGCTGCAACGGTGCGCTTGACGCGCGTCGTGCGCGTGGTACGGCGCTTGGGCTTGGTGACCTCCTCGCCGTCAGCAGCAGACTTGGCCGTGCGGCGCGTACGCTTGGGCTTTGCCGGAGCAGCCTCCTCACCAGTTGCAGGCACGGCCTTCTCAGCCGCTGAAGGCGTAGGCGTCGAAGCAGCCTTAGGCGTCTCAGGAGCCGAGGCTTGCGCGGGCGCCGCGACCTGGTCCAACGCAACCGGTGCAGCGGGAGCGGCTTGCGCCGTCGTTATTTCGTTTTCTTGCTGTTGATCAGACACAGTGTTTGCTCAACTTTCTTTTCAAGCCCTGTGATCACATGCTCCCTGCATAAACCTTCAGGGCGGCTAAACAGTCTAGCTCCGTCAAATACCGACGGACATCATTGATCTGTATCGAGATATTTGCGTCATATACGCAGCGTTAGTGTAACACAACCGCAACCACCTGCAACTTAGTCATTGAGGACGTTCTTAAACGACTAGTCAAAAGGGACAATCTTTGGTTTAACACCCACAAATCTGACTGCCTCCGCCAAAACTGTGGCGGTTTACTACGATGAATCGCTCAACCGCGATCACTCCGAAACTTGTTGAACTAAAACCGACGCTCCTATAAGTTGTCAAGAGGCAGTTTGCGGGAGCGCTCTCTCCAATTCGCACAGGAGCTCGTAATACCTCCTCTCCAGTTTCGTCGACCGCCGTTTCCCCCGTTCCAAGTGCCCGAGTGTGGCTGCGGA
>DBEXKF010000054.1:0-9294 GCA_048175045.1 Collinsella sp. | reverse complement strand
GGCTTTGTATTCAACATGCTTGGCTTTGTGCTGGCGCTTGCCGCGTGCGTGCTGTTCTTGTGCGGCCGCGCCCTGTACTACCAGGGCTACGAGCAGGGCGAGCAGCATGCCGATTGTGTGCTGGCTGCTCGTATTCAAGATCGCCTGATCGATCACCCCGACACCTGGGACAACATCGACGGCGACTTCTTGGAGGTCGAGGGCGCCCTTAACCGCGTGCGTGACCGTGAGCGCAAGGTGCAACAGGCCTTGCGTGACGAATCTCATCGCAAGGACGATCTGGTCACGTACTTGGCACATGACCTACGCACCCCGCTTGCCAGTGTGGTGGGCTATCTTTCGCTGTTGCAAGAGGCTCCTGAGCTGCCGGTTGAGCAACGTGCGCACTTTACGGGCGTGGCTCTCGACAAGGCGCACCGGCTCGATGCGCTCATCGAAGAGTTCTTCGATATCACGCGCTTTGACTTCCACGATATCGTGCTCACGCGCGGCTATGTTGATCTGGGGTTGCTGCTGGCTCAGGTGACTGACGAGTTCTATCCCATCCTCAACGAGCAGCATAAGGAAGTCCAAGTTGATATTCGCGAGGACCTGACGGTGCTCGTGGATGGCGACAAAATGGCTCGCGTGTTCAACAACATCATGAAAAACGCTATTGCCTATAGCTATGAGGGCTCGACCATCACGATCGAGGCCAGACGCCGGGACGGCGGTGGCGTGCGCGTGCGCTTTATCAATCAGGGCGATCCCATCCCTGCGGCTAAGCTCAAGGTGATCTTTGAGAAGTTCTATCGCCTGGATGCGGCGCGTGCGACCAATCGCGGCGGCGCTGGACTGGGGCTTGCCATCGCCAAGGAGATCGTATGCGCGCACGGCGGTACCGTTGCATGTGAATCGACGCCCGAACACACGATATTCACCATCGAGCTGCCCGCCGCATAGCCAGCGTGCCCTTACAAACACTTGACAATGCGCTCACGTGCATATGAGCCGCGATTCCTACTATCGATACTGCTGAATTGATATCGATGTGGAGGTATGCGGTATGACGGCTGCTGCGGCTGTGGAGCCCACGGAGCTTGAAGAACTCATGAAAGCGCAGGCCGAGGCCGCGCACGAGCGCGAGGTTGGGGATGCGACTCGCCCCACGGCAGAGGATCTTGCCGCCTCGCCGACGCGAATCGATGTTGAGGGCCTCGACCTGTTCTATGGCGACCACCATGCGCTCAAGGACGTGAATATCAAGATCCGCGACAAGCAGATTACCTCGTTCATCGGGCCTTCGGGCTGCGGAAAGTCCACGTTGCTGCGCTGCTTTAACCGCATGAACGACGGCATCAAGGACTGCCGAATCGAGGGCAAGATTGCGCTCGATGGTCAAGATATCCTGGGCGACTACGACATCTGCCGCCTTCGCCAGCGCGTGGGCATGGTGTTCCAGCGCCCCAACCCGTTTCCCATGAGCATCTACGACAACGTCGCCTATGGGCCGCGCGGTATGGGTGTGCGCGATCACGTCGTGCTCGACGAGCTGGTCGAAGACTCCCTGCGACGCGCCGCCCTGTGGGACGAGGCCAAGGACAAGCTCAAAGAGTCGGGTCTGGGTCTTTCGGGCGGTCAGCAGCAGCGCCTGTGCATCGCCCGCGCACTTGCCGTGCAGCCCGACATTCTGCTGATGGACGAGCCGACCTCGGCACTCGATCCTGTGTCGACGCTGGTGGTGGAGCAGCTGGCCTGCGAGCTCAAAGAGACCTGCACGCTCGTGGTCGTTACGCACAATATGCAGCAGGCGGCGCGTATCTCCGATTCGGTCGCATTCTTTTTGCTGGGTGAGCTGGTGGAGCACGCGCCCACCGCGCAACTCTTCAAGAATCCGACCGATCCGCGCACGGCGGATTATTTGACGGGGCGTTTTGGCTGATACCATCTAGTAAAGGTACCTTTAGGGTTAAGATGCGGTCATGCCGGCCGCAAAGGGGTTCAACATGATCTATTACGTCGAGGACGATGACAACATCAGGGATTTGACGGTCTATGCGCTGCGCAAGCAGGGGATTGAGGCCGAAGGCTTTTCGTGCGACGGTGAGTTTAAGGCTGCCGTGGCGCGACGGGTACCCGATGCCGTCCTGCTCGACATCATGCTGCCCGATACCGATGGCTTGGCGATTATGCGTCGACTGCGTGCCGATCGCCTGACGGCGACGGTGCCCATCATGATGCTTACCGCCAAGGATACCGAGCTCGACAAGGTGATGGCGCTCGATGGCGGTGCCGACGATTACCTGACTAAGCCGTTTTCGCTCATGGAGCTCGCCAGCCGCTGCCGCGCACTGCTGCGTCGCGGCGGCATGGTCAAACAGGCAAGCGATGTGCTCAGCGTGGGCGACATCGTGCTCTCGCCCAGCCATCGTGAGGTGACTGTTGCCGGCGAGTCGCTTAAGCTCACCCTGCGCGAGTTCGACCTGCTCGAGTACCTCATGCGCAAGCCCGGCGTGGTCTTTACCCGCGAGTCGTTGCTGCAGAGCGTGTGGGGCTGGGACTTCGACGGCGGTTCGCGCACCGTTGACGTGCACGTGCAGACGCTTCGCCAAAAACTGGGCGAGCATGCCAGCGCCATCGAGACCGTGCGCGGCGTGGGCTACCGCTTGGCCGAGCCTTCTGCCGGTGATGGTGCCGAAGGTAACGACACCGCGGCCACCGCATCGGAGGAGTAACCCGTGGTCTTCGCCCCCCAGGGAAAACATACGCTGTCGCACCGCGTTTTTGTGACGATCTTTGTCTGCGCCATGGCGGTTATCGTGGCGTTTACGGTGCTGGGTGCGTTCTTTGTGCAAAACACCTTGGCGGATGCCACGAGTGCCAACCTGGCGCAAGAAACCGAGCTCATTGCTGCCGCCCTCGACGAGCAGCAGGAGCCCATCCCGTTCTTGCGTAGCCTCGATCGAGAGGACTTGCGCATCACGCTGATTAACAAGGATGGATCGGTTGCCTACGACAACGAGGCGTCGCCTTCCACACTGCCCAACCATGGCGATCGCCCCGAGGTCATCGAGGCCTTTGAGAGTGGTTCGGGTTCCGCGGAGCGCGCAAGCTCTACGCTCGACGAGATTATGCTGTATCGCGCCGTCGCCCTTGATAACGGCCAGGTTGTCCGCTTGGCGCAGGCCCAGCCTGGCGTTGCGGCGATTTTGCTGTCGATGGTGGCGCCGATGCTGCTTATCGCAGCAGCGGGTGCGGTACTCTCGTTTTTTATGGCGCGCCGCGAGTCCCGTGCCATCATCGCGCCTTTGCAAGAGGTGGATTTGGACCACCCACGCCGTAGCTATGAGCACGCCTATGCCGAGATGGTCCCCATGCTTGAGCGTATTGAGTCGCAGCGCCAGGAGCTCAAGCGCCAAATGGCGGTGCTGGCGGACAACGACCGTATGCGCCGCGAGTTCACGGCGAATATCACCCATGAGCTCAAGACGCCGCTTACGGCGATTTCGGGCTATGCCGAGCTCATCGCAAACGGCATGGTCGAGGGCGAGGGCGACCTGCGCAACTTTGGCGGTCGCATCTATCGTGAGGCGGGCCGCTTGGCAGCGCTTGTCAACGATATCCTTACGCTGTCTAACTTGGACGAGGCCGAGCGTGCAGCTGAGGGCGAGGCGGTGCCCATTGGGTCCACGGAGCCTATTGAGCTCTCGCGTGCCATCTACGCGGTCGAGCAGCGTCTTGAACAGGTCGCCCGTCAGGCGAATGTGACGATAAGTCATGAGACCAAGCCTGTGGTCATCGAGGGCGTGTCGCGCTTGATTGACGAGCTCATCTATAATCTGGCAAGCAACGCCATCCGCTACAATCGACCCGGCGGTACGGTTACGCTGCAGTGCGGCACCAACGACGAAGGCCATCCGTACCTTGCGGTCGCCGACACGGGAATCGGTATCGCGCCTGAAGAACAGGGCAAGGTATTTGAGCGGTTCTATCGCGTGGACAAGAGTAGGTCCAAGGCACGCGGCGGAACCGGTCTGGGGCTTGCCATTGTCAAGCATGCGGCCCTGTATCATCACGCCACGCTCGATCTGTCGAGCGAGTTGGGCGTGGGAACCACCATTACGGTGACGTTTCCCATACAGCAGGACGAGCCATTCGCATAGCGATATAACATAGATATTGATGCAGACGCCGCATTTGACTTTCGGGTGCGGCGTTGTTGTGCAATTTTACGATTGCTTCCGACATTTTTACAGGAGAGCCTGTTTCTTATGTATAGAGTTTGGTCTCGGTAAAAAGATGCGATAACATACGGACAGTTTTGTCAATCCGAACTGGGGAAATGAAAGGCAAGCTGCATGACCCTTCTCGAACTGTTCCAGCTGCTGAAGAAGCACCTTCAGCTGGTCATCACCCTTCCGGTGGTCTGCGCGATCGCCATGGGCATCGTGTCCTTCGTTGCGATGGACAACACCTATACCGCGACGACGAGCATGTACATTCTCGCCAAGACCGACGATAGCGGTCAGATGAGCTACAACGATCTCTCGGCGAGTCAGATGCTTTCCAACGATATCGCCACGCTGCTGGATAGCGATAGCGTTAAGAGCGGCGCAGCCAATGAACTGGGCCTCACCGATCTGGATGACTACAAGGTGTCTGTTTCCTCCGAGACCACCACGCGTGTCATTACGCTTTCGGTTACCGGCACCGATGCCAAGGAGACGGCTAAGGTCGCAAAGGCCATAGCTAGCTCGGTGAGTACGGTCGCTCAGAACGTCGGCGCTGCCCAGAGCATCAACGTTATCGACGAGGCTAAGACCCCCGAAGCCCCCAGCGGCCCCAAGCGTATGCTGTACGTTGCTGTCGCGTTCCTCGCGGGCATCTTTATCGCAGTTGCCTATGTCGTTTTGGCAGACATGCTCAATACCCGCATCCGCGGTGCCGAAGAGGCAGAAGAGCTCCTGGGCATTCCCGTTGTTGGCCGAATTCCGGCTATGAAAGGTGGTAAATAGGCATGGCTAAGGCAAAGAACACCGATAAGCTCGTTGTACAGAATGCCGCCAAGACCCTTCTGGCCAACATCCGCTTTGCGAGCGTGGACGACCCCATTCGCACTATTACCGTCACGTCCTCGATTCCCAACGAGGGCAAGTCTACGGTTTCCATCAACCTTGCCCAGGCTATCGCCACGAGCGGCAAGTCCGTGCTCCTGGTCGAGGCCGATATGCGCCGCAGGTCCCTTTCCGATATGCTCGGCGTTCGTTCGCGCGGCGGACTCTATGCGGTCCTTTCCGAGCAGATCTCCATTGACCAGGCAATTGTCGAGACGGGTCAGAAGAACTTCTACTTCCTCGATGCCGAGCCGCATATTCCCAATCCTGCCGACATCATTGTCTCTCACCGCTTTGCCAAGTTGGTAAAGGCACTGTCCGCCAAGTTCCAGTACGTCATCTTTGATGCTCCCCCGGTCGGCACCTTCATCGATGCTGCCGAGATTGCCAGCCTGACCGACGGTACGCTGTTCGTGGTGCGCGAGGACTTCACCAAGCGCGAGGAGGCACTCAACGCTATCGGCCAGCTTAAGAAGTCCGAAAAGGTCAAGCTCATCGGTACCGTTATGAACTACTGCGAGACCGAGACCAGCGAGTACTACTACTCCTACTACACCAAGGACGGTAAGAAGGTGAAGAAGGGCTCGGACGATCAGGGGACTTCCAAAAAGGGCATCTTCACCAACCGAGCAAACGTTTAGTTGATTAAGGCTGACCTATGCGTGACATTCATTGCCATATCTTGCCGGGTGTAGACGACGGCGCCGCCGATCTCGATGAGAGCTTGGCGATGCTCGAGGCTGCCAAGCGGGCCGGTGTAACCAGAATCGTTTGCACTCCTCACTGCCGTGATCCCTATTTTGATTACGACAAGATGTGGGATGCCTTTGAACTGCTGCGTGATAACGCTGACGGTTTTCCGCTCCAGATGGGCTTCGAGGTCAACCATCGAAAGCTCGTTGAACTTGGTATCGATGCCGCGGAGCACTTGCATTTCGATGGAACCAACGAGTTTCTGCTCGAGCTTTCGACGCATGCCGATGCGTATGCGTTTAGAGAGTACGAGAATACGATTTACGATTTGCAGTGCCGTGGCTACCAGGTGATCATCGCTCATCCTGAGCGCTATCGTGCGGTTCAAAAGGATGTAAGCGTGGCGGAGCGCCTGGTCGATATGGGCTGCAAGCTGCAGGCTTCGGCGGACTTTATTGCCGGCGGTCGCTTTGGTCGCGAAAAAAAGCCGGCACAGCGCCTGTTCGATCAGAACCTGTACAGCTTCATCGCGAGCGATGCCCATAACGTGGGTCATTACGACTGCCTGGCGAAGGCTCGCGCGAAGTTTAGCGTGCGCGGAGCTCATTTTCGCTAAAATCTGTCCCTAACGTTCGCGTTGAATGAAAGGGCAGCCATGGATATCCAACTTAAGACGGGATGCTTTGATGACGCGGCGTTGGTGCGCCGCGCCGTCTTTGTGGACGAACAGGGTTACGAAATCGAGTTCGACCAGATCGATGAGGCTTCTGACTGCATTCATGTGACGCTGTACGCGGATGGTCAACTCGCCGGCTGCTCGCGCGTGTTTCCCGAGGAGTTGGAGCGCGCGGCAGATGCGGAAGCCCTGGTGCCGCCGGCATGCGACATGGACGAAGGCGTTGCGGCGGGGGAGACCTACATTATGGGGCGCGTCGCCGTGCTGTCCACCATGCGCCGTCGCGGTCTGGCAAGCAAGATTATCGAAGCCAGCGAAGCTGCTGCACGCGATGCCGGCGCCAAGCTCATAAAGTTGCATGCGCAGGAATACGTGCTGCCGCTCTATGCAAAGGCGGGCTACACGCAAATTGCCCCGGTAGATTACGAAGACGAGGGCCAACCCCATGTCTGGATGGCCAAGCGCGTAGATGGCAGATAGGGACGTTCCTTTTCTGCCGGCAGTTGGGGACACTCCTTGGCAATTGACGCATTGGAGCGCTCGGACATACAGTTTTTCGATTCCGTATGTATATATGCGCGCTATTGGGTTATAAAATCTAAGTCTGAATATAGCAGGTCTGCGATGCGGCTCGGGCAACCGGGCCGTTTTTGCGGACGGGGGTAGCGCGAAAGGACTGCACATGCGTCAATTTAAGACCGAGAGCAAAAAACTGCTCGACCTCATGATCAACTCCATCTACACCAATAAGGAAATCTTCCTGCGCGAGCTTATCTCTAACGCGAGCGACGCCGTCGACAAGCTCAACTTTAAGAGCCTGCAGGATCCGAGCGTCAAGATCGACCAGGGCGACCTGGCCATTCGCGTCTCCTTTGATAAAGACGCCCGCACCATTACCATCTCGGATAACGGCATTGGCATGACCGCCGAGGAGCTCGAGCGCAATCTGGGCACCATCGCCCATTCCGGCTCCGAGGAGTTTAAGACCGAGAACGCCGAGCAGCAGGGCTCCGATGTCGACATCATCGGCCAGTTTGGCGTGGGCTTCTACTCTGCCTTTATGGTTGCCAGCCATGTGAAGGTCGTCAGCCGCGCCTATGGCGAGGATGTCGCCCATGTGTGGGAATCCGACGGTCTTGAGGGCTACACCATCGAGGACGGTGAGCGCGCCGAGCACGGTACCGATGTCATCCTGACGCTGCGCGAGAACGAGAAGCTCGATGCCGACGGCGAGGCCGAGACCTACGATCGCTTCCTGACCGAGTGGGGTCTCAAGAGCCTGATTCAGCAGTACAGCAACTATGTGCGCTACCCGATTCAGATGATGGTGTCCAAGAGCCGCCAGAAACCCAAGCCCGAGGACGCCGGCGACGATTACAAGCCCGAGTACGAGGACTACCAGGAGCTCGAGACCGTCAATTCCATGACACCGATCTGGAAGAAGCGCAGCTCCGATGTCGAGCAGAAGGACTACGACGAGTTCTACAAGTCCACGTTCCACGACTTTGACGATCCTGCGCGCACCATCAGCTTCCATGCCGAGGGCACGCTCGAGTACGATGCCCTGCTGTTTGTGCCGGGCCGCGCGCCGTTCGATCTGTACAGCAAGGATTACGAGAAGGGTCTGGCACTCTACAGCTCCAACGTCCTGATCATGGAGAAGTGCGACGACCTGCTGCCCGACTACTACAACTTTGTCCGCGGCGTCGTGGATTCCGCCGATGTGTCGCTCAACATCTCGCGTGAGACGCTGCAGCAGAACCGTCAGCTCAAGGCCATCGCCAAGCGTGTGGAAAAGAAGATCACCGCCGACCTTGAGGATATGCGTGACAACGACCGCGAGGCCTACGAGAAGTTCTTTGAGAACTTTGGCCGCGGTCTTAAGTACGGCATCTACTCGAGCTATGGCATGAAGGCCGATGAGCTCGCCGATCTGTTGCTGTTCTGGTCTGCCAAGGAACAGAAGATGATTACCCTGGCCGAGTATGCCAAGGGCATGCCCGAGGATCAGAAGGCCATCTACTACGCCGCCGGCGACTCGCGTGAGCGCTTGGCCAAGATGCCCGTGGTAAAGGGCGTGCTCGACCGCGGCTATGACGTGCTGCTGCTGACGCAGGACGTGGATGAGTTCACCTTCCAGGCTATGCGTGAGTACGTTGCCGCCGATATGCCCAAGATCTACGAGGACGATGCCGCCCGCGAGGCTGCCGAAAAGGCCGTGGCCGATGGTGCCGAGCCCGAGGTTGAGGATCGTCACCTGGAGCTCAAGAACGTCGCAACCGGTGATCTTGACCTGGCGACCGAGGACGAGAAAAAGGAGGCCGAGGACGCCACCAAGGAGAACGAGGACCTCTTTAACGCCATGAAGGAGGCACTCGGCGACAAGGTCGAGAAGGTTGCCGTCTCTGCGCGCCTGACCGATGCTCCCGCGTGCATCACCACCGAGGGCCCGCTTTCGCTCGAGATGGAGAAGGTGCTCCAGAAGGGTCCCGAGGGCGCGCCCGACGGTATGCCCAAGAGCCAGCGCGTGCTCGAGCTCAACGCCAAGCACCCGGTCTTTTCCAAGCTCGTCGCCGCTCAGAAGGCGGGCGACGCCGACAAGATCAAGCAGTACTCTGGTCTGCTCTACGATCAGGCCCTGCTGGTCGAGGGTATCCTCCCCGAGGACCCCGTTGCCTTCGCGGCGGCTGTTTGCAACTTGATGTAGTTCGGGGATACGGCACCGTAACTAGATTAGAACGAGAGTGGATAATCTCCCACTTTTGGCTCGAATGCGGGCTTGAAGTGGGAGATTTTCCACTCTCGTTTCCTTTTGATTGATCCCTTGGGGAC
>DBEXKF010000053.1:0-1501 GCA_048175045.1 Collinsella sp. | reverse complement strand
GGCCTGCGGAACGGTCTTGGTGGGAACGACGGCGACCTTCTTGTCCGTGCAGGCAGAAGCGGCAGCCTCGGCAGCCATGCGGATGTTGCCGTTATTGGGCAGGATGATGACCGAGGTCGCGTTGACTTGGTCCACGGCACCCAGCAGGTCGGCGGTCGAGGGGTTCATGGTCTGGCCACCCGAGACGATCACGTCGACGCCAAGGGACTTGAGGATGTCCGCCTCGCCGGAACCGGCGGCAACGGCGACAAAACCCAACGCCTTGGCGGGCTCGACGGCCTTTTCTTGATCCTCGTGGATCTTGGCGGTACGGTCGTGGGCCTCCATCTCCATGTTGTGGATAAAGACCTCATAGATCTGACCGAGCTGCAGCATGTGCTCGAGCACCAGGTTGGGGGTGTTGGAGTGCACATGGATCTTGTAGTCGGGATAGGCGCCCACGAGCAGCTCGCAGTCGCCCATGGAGCCTAGGAACTTAAGGCACTCGTCCTCGTCAAACGGGGCGTCGGCCTTAAAGAGGAACTCGTTGCAGTAGCGGAACTCCGAGCCCTCCCAGTCGTCGTTAGCCTCGATCTCAACGCGACCAAGGGCCGCATCGCGGGCAGAGCCAGCGGAATCAAACGTGGCGGAGAAATCCTCGACAACGGTGCTGCGGCCAAGCGCGGCGGCAACAAAGTTCTCCAGGAAGATGGCAAAGCCAAAGGCGCCGGAGTCGACCACGCCGTTCTCCTTCAGAACGGGCAGCAGGTCGGGCGTGCGAGCAACGGACTGGTACGCCTCGACGACGATAGCATCGAGCGCATCCTCGGCCGAGAACTTCTTCTTCTCGCACTCATCGGCCTTGGTCGAGACATCGCGCAGGACCGTGAGGATCGTGCCCTCGATGGGCTTGCGGACAGCCTGGAAGGCAACCTTGACGGCGCGACGGAAGGCGAAGGCAATGTTGGCGGACGTAATAGGCTCGTCGGCAGAGACAAGACCCTCGCCCACGCCACGAAGAATCTGCGAGGTAATAACGCCGGAGTTACCGCGAGCGCCCATGAGAGATCCGTGGGTGATGGCACCGGCGATGGCCTCCATATCGGCATCGGCGGGAAGGGCAGAGAGCTCTTTTGTCACCGAGGCGAGCGTGAGCGACATGTTGGTGCCGGTATCGCCATCGGGTACGGGGAAGACGTTGAGCTTGTTGATCTCCTCGGCCTTGTCGGAAACGGCAGCCGCAGCGATCGGAAAACAGGTGCGAATGGTCTTTGCAATCATGGGTATTTGAATCTCCGTTTTCGGATGCTAGTTCAGACGGCTCTTGAGCGCGTCGATATGGATGCCGATCTTAAGGCTGGCGGGATCGATCTGGGCGATCTCCTGCAGAGTGAAGGCAACGGAGCTCGAAAGATTGTGGCAGACGGACTTCATGTTGACGCCGTTCTCGAGCACGACGTGAAGATCGACCGTAAGGCCGTTCTCGTCGGCGGAGACAAGCACGCCCTTGCGGAGGCGCTGA
>DBEXKF010000052.1:0-3514 GCA_048175045.1 Collinsella sp. | reverse complement strand
GCTCGGGGAGCTGGTCCTCGACGGCGTCGAAGGCCTCGCGGAATTTGTTCTGAATGTAGAGCTGAGCCGGCAGCAGCCACTCCTCCATGGTCTTGGAGACCACGGAGCGAACCTGCGGGTTTTGGGCAAGCTTGGCGGTGTAGGTCTTCATAAAGTCGAGGTAGGCCGGCAGGTCAAAGTAGAGGTTGTCGACCGGGCGCAGCTCGGGCACCTCGCCGGTGAGCTGGCTCTTGGGCGCGATGAGCTCCTCGGGCTCAAACTGGTGACCCAGATCGCACTCGTCGGCATAAGCCTTCTCGGACTTGCAACCTTGGATGGGGCAGCGGCCGATGACCTGGCGACCGTTGAGGAACGTGCCGGCCTTGGCGTCGTAGAACTGCAGCGTGGAGCGCTTGGAGATAGTGCCCTGCTCGTGCAGGCGCTCGATAATTTCGGCGGTAACCTCGTTGTGAATCTGCGCAGCCGGCTCAAGGCCCGAGCCGCCGTAGATATCGCAGCTGATGTTGTAGTTGTTGAGGGTCGCGGCCTGGCGGGAGTGGTTGGACTCGACATACTCGCCGATGGACTTGTCGTAGCCCTCGTTCTCCTTGAGCTTGCGGTAGCTCTCCATGATGGGCGAGCCATAGCAGTCGGTGCCCGAGGTGAAGATGACGTTCTCGCGGCCCAGGCGGTCGCGCAGGAAGCGGGCGAAGAAGTCGGCCGGGACAAAGACGCCGCCAACGTGGCCAAAGTGAAGGCCCTTGTTGCCGTAGGGCTCGCCGGCGGTGACGATGGCGCGGCGAGGCCAGCTGGGACGGTCGTTCATGGAGTATTTGGATGCCATGGGACTCCTTCGCATATGGTGAGGGCGCGGCCGGGCGTGGGGCTCGGCGGCGCGGTGGTCAATTCGTGCATATCGTTCGACATTATCGCACATGCGGACGGGTACGTGGCAGGGGCGCTATCCTAAGATGCTATGAATGAGATTTCCAACATACATGCGTTTGAAGACGAGGATTTCCTGCATGCCTGCTTTGTGTGGGGGATGGTCGTGCTTGGCGCATTTGCCGTGTGCCTGGTGCCGGTGTTTATGCTGCTGGGTGGGCCTGCGGACCTGGATGCGGCTGACGCGGGCGGCTGGACCACGGTCTTGGGCTGGATGGTCGGCTTGGCTGCGGTTTCGGCGGCGTCATTTGCCGTGCACGAGTTGGTGCATGCGGTGTTCTTTAAGCTGTTTGCGCCTGCCGGTGCGCGCGTGACCTTTGGGGCGAACCTCGAGACATGCATGATCTATGCCTGCGCCGAGGGCGTTGTGTATTCGCGCCGGCGGTACGTGGCGGTTTGCCTGGCTCCGACGGTTGCGTTAACGGCGGCGTTTGCGCTGGGCTTTGCGTTCTCGGGCTATCCGCTGCTGTGCTATCTGGCGGCCGGCTTGCATTTGTCGGGCTGTGTGGGCGATTGGTATTACGTGCGGACCATCCTGCGCGACCGCCGCATTGTCGCCTGCGAGGACACGTCCTTTGGCGTGCGCTTTTTCGCAAGGTAGTCTTTTTGGGATGATTTTTCTGGGACGGGGATTAAAAAATCATTAGGTACGCAATGATTTTTTAATCCCCGTCCCAGAAAAATCATTGTGGGAGAGGAGATGTTGATGAAGCCGTTGTTGTTGCACGCCTGCTGTGCGCCGTGCTCGCTTGAGCCGGTCCGTCTGCTGCGCGAGGAGGAGTTTGAACCCACGATTTGTTGGACCAACCCCAATATTCAGCCTCACGATGAATGGCAGCGCCGCTTGGACGAGCTGCGCCGGTGGTGTGCCGATGGCGACATCGAGCTCATCGAGGCGGGGGAGGACCGCGAGCGCTGGGAGGCCGGCGTGGCACCGCTGGGTTCCGATCGGCCCCGTCGCTGTCGTGCGTGCTATGCCTTGCGCTTGGCTGAGGCGTGCCGTGTGGCCCAGGAGCGCGGGTTTGAGTTTGTGGGCACGACGCTCGCCGTCTCGCCGTATCAGCTATTCGAAACCTGCAATGATGTGTTGGAGCGTCTGGCTGCCGCTCGCGGTCTCACTCCGGTGATTCGCGATTTTCGCCTGTATTACCCCGAGGCGACACGCCGTTCGCGCGAGCTTGGCATGTATCGGCAGAATTATTGCGGCTGCCGATTCTCGGCCGTCGAGGCGGCCATGGACCGCGCCCGCATCCGCGACGAGCGCAAAGCCGCCAAAAAGTAGTTCATTTGGGACGTCAGCCTGCTAGGATGTAGAGCGGACTTTAGCTATATAAGGAGAATCCGACGTGTCTATGCGTACCGATGATTTTGACTATAACCTGCCCGAAGAGCTCATCGCCCAGGCGCCTGCCGAGCCGCGTGACTCCTGCCGCCTGCTGGTGGTGGATCGCAAGGGCTCCCAGGCGGGAACGCCGCTGGAGCACGGCGGTACCGTTGAGCACCGCATCTTCCGTGACATCATCGACTATATCGAGCCGGGCGATGTGCTTGTCATTAACAAGACGCGCGTGATGCCGGCCCGCCTGATCGGTCGCAAAGCCGGCTCGGGTGGCGTGGTCGAGACGCTGCTGCTCAAGCGCCGCGAGGATGTGGATCCGCTGGGCCATGTTTGGGAGTGTCTGGTCAAGCCGGGCAAGCGTCTGAAGCCCGGTGCTCAGATTGAGTATCGCGCCGGTGGCGCCCATGCGCCCGAGGGCGCGCCCGTGGTGCTGACGGCCGAGGTCGTCGACTTTGTCACCGACAGCCGTGGCGGCCGCCTGGTGCGCTTTGAGCCGGCCGGTTGCAATGCTGCCGGCGAGCCGCGCACGCTCGACGAGGCCATCCATGCTGCCGGCCACGTGCCGCTGCCGCCCTACATTACCGATTACGAAGGCGATCCCGAGAAGTACCAGACCGTCTACGCCATGAAGGAGGAGCACTCGGCTGCCGCTCCCACGGCGGGTCTGCACTTTACGCCCGAGCTCATGGCTGCCATCGAGGCCAAGGGCGCCAAGTTTGCTGCCGTCGAGCTCGAAGTGGGCATCGATACCTTCCGCCTTGTGGAGGAGGACGACCCTACGCAGCACGTGATGCACACCGAGCGCTACCACGTGTCGCAGGAGGTTGTCGACGCCGTGCATAAGGCGAAGGCCGAGGGGCATCGCGTGATC
This sequence comes from Collinsella sp., assembly GCA_048175045.1. Classification (GTDB taxonomy): domain Bacteria; phylum Actinomycetota; class Coriobacteriia; order Coriobacteriales; family Coriobacteriaceae; genus Collinsella. The sequence goes on along the minus strand of DBEXKF010000052.1, from coordinate 380 downwards.
GCCGTCGGCACCACCGCGGTGCGCTCGCTCGAGAGTGCGTTTGACGCGGACGCGCCGGTGTCCGATCCGGCTGTGACGGCGCGCTATTTTGAGGGCCGTGAGGACGGCGCCGACACGCTCGGCCGCGGTGACATCGTGGTGCGCGAGAACGCGACGACGCAGCTCTACCTTATGCCTGGCTCGACCTATCACGTGGTCGACGCGCTGATCACGAACTTCCACGTGCCGCGCTCCACGCTCATGATGCTCGTGAGCGCGCTTGCCTCCCGCGACCAGATCATGGATGCCTACGCCGCCGCCATCGAGGAGCGCTACCGCTTCTTCAGCTTTGGCGATGCAATGCTCATTTTGTAGGTTACGGCGTTTTCCAAACGCCGTAA
>DBEXKF010000051.1:0-3586 GCA_048175045.1 Collinsella sp. | reverse complement strand
AGCAGACGCCTCATATTGGGTTTGCCGTCAAGGCGCTCACTGCTGCCGCGGGCACCTATGGCATGGGCCGTGCGCTCGTTTCGCTCTACGAGCGCGATATCGACTACAGCCGTGCCAACGAGGTGGTCACTGCCACGTTCTCCCGCGTTCGCGATCTGGTGACCACGGTCGCGGGCGCCACCCGTCCTATGGCGTCCTATCAGGACGCATCCGATATCGCTGCTTAGGGGTTTTCCGTTGCGCGTTGCATACCAAGACTGTTTTCATTTAATTGAGCCGCTGCTCGCCAAGGTCGAGAAACCGAGCCGCTATATCGATCACGAGTGGGGCACGCTTTCCAAGGCCGATGCCGACTACCGTTGCTGCCTGATCTACCCGGATGTGTACGAGGTCGGTCTGCCCAACCAGGGCATCGCCATCCTCTACAACATCCTTAACCAGGCCGAGGGCATCTCCTGCGAGCGCGGCTATGTGCCGTGGCCCGATATGGGTGATGCCATGCGCGAGGCAGGCATTCCGCTGCTGTCGCTCGAGGGTGCAGCGCCGGTTGCTTCGTTTGATATCGTCGGCCTGCATGTTCCGCACGAGATGGCGGTGACGAACTTCCTCGAGGCGCTCGACCTCGCTGGCATTCCGCTGTTGGCGGCCGACCGCACCGAGGACGACCCCATCATTATCGCCGGTGGGCCCTCGGTGTACAACCCCGAGCCGTACGCGGCCTTCTTCGATGTCATCCTCATCGGCGAGGGCGAGGAGTCGCTGCTCGAGACCTGCCAGCTGCATCGTCGCCTGCGCGACGAAGGAGTCCCGCGCGCACAGATTGTTGAGCAGCTTGCATCCATTGCCGGCAACTACGTGCCGTCGCTCTATGAGGTTCGTCACGACGAGCCCTGTTCGCCGCATGGCTACACCGTGCCGCGTGAGGGTAAGGATACGCCGACTGTGGTCTACAAGCGCGTCGTCGAGGATTTCGGCGCCACGAATCCGTTGTCGCAGTCGTGCGTACCCTATGCGCAGCTGGTCCACGACCGCCTGTCTATCGAGATCCTGCGCGGCTGCGCCCGCGGCTGTCGTTTTTGCCAGGCCGGCATGACGTATCGCCCGGTGCGCGAGCGCTCGGCCGACCAGATCGTCTCGTCGGTGATTCAGGGTCTGGAAAAGACCGGCTATGACGAGGTGTCGCTGACCTCGCTCTCCACGACCGACCACTCCTGCATTCGCGACGTCCTCGGCAGGCTCAACCGTCGCTTGGAGGATACGGGTATTCGCGTGTCTATTCCGTCGCAGCGCCTGGATTCGTTTGGCGTGGATATGGCCGAGTCGGTTGCCGGCGAAAAGAAGGGCGGCCTGACGTTCGCACCCGAGGCCGGCAGCCAGCGCATGCGCGACATCATTAACAAGAACGTGACCGAGGAGGACCTGGACCGTGCGGCCAAGGCGGCCTTCGAGGCCGGCTGGAACCGCATGAAGCTCTACTTTATGATGGGCCTTCCCGGCGAGCGCGACGAGGACATCGTGGCCATCGCCAATCTGGCCGATCACGTGCTGGAGCTCGGTCGTTCCGTGGTGCCCAAGGCTCGTCGCGGCTCGATCTCGGTGTCCATCTCGGTTTCGGTCTTTATCCCCAAGGCTGCCACGCCGTTCCAGTGGTGCCCGCAGCTCGACTACGACGACGTCAAGCGTCGCCAGAAGCTGCTTGTCACGAGCGTTCGCAACCGTGCCGTCCGCGTGCATTACCACGATGCCGAGACCTCGCTCATTGAGGCCGCGCTGTCCCGCGCCGGTCGTGACATGACGCCCGTCATCATCGATGCTTGGCGCGCGGGCTCTCGCTTTGACGCCTGGGTAGAGCATTTCTCGCTCGATAACTGGAAGGAGGCTGCTGCCAAAAACGGCATCGACCTCAATGAGCTTGTGCACCTGCCCTACGAGTTGGACTGGCGCCTGCCGTGGGAGCATGTGAGTCCCGGCTGCACGCGCGGCTTCCTCGAGCGCGAGTACCGTCGCTCGCTCGAGGGTGTCACGACTCCCGACTGCACCCGCACGTCGTGCACCGGCTGCGGGATCTGCCCCACGCTCCACGCCAAGAATGTATTGATGGGTGATCGCGCATGAGTGAGCGCCTGACCGACAGCCCCTCGCTCTTTAGGCTTCGTGTTCGCTATGGCAAGCGCGATCGCCTTAAGTACCTGGGCCATCTCGAAGTAATCCATACCATTGAGCGCATCGTGCGCCGTGCGGGGCTTCCCTATGCCGTCACGCAGGGCTTCTCTCCGCACATGCGCGTGGGCTTCTCTTCGGCGCTACCGGTTGGTACGTCGTCGACCTGCGAGTGGTATGACCTGTTTATGACCGAGTTCGTGGCGCTCGACGAGGCGTTTGAGCGCCTGTCTGCGGCGTCTCCGGCCGATCTGGCGCCTATCGAGGCGGCGTACATCGACGTGCGCACGCCGGCGTTGACGGCGCAGCTCACGCGCCTGTCGTATCGCATCGACCTGCATCTGGACCCCGAGGCGCCCGTTAGCGCCGATGAGGTGCGTCGTGCGCTCGACATGCTGCGCGCGGACCATGGCATCGACTACGCGCGCGGAAAAAAGAGCAAGCGCTTGGATTTGGATCACACACTCGTGGGCTATGAGCTCACGGCGGGGGAGCGCCCGAACCATTTGGTGCTCATGCTCGACACCCATGCCGACAACGAGGGCTCCATGCGTCCGGAAATTATGCTTTCTGCTGCTGATGTTTTGTTGCAGGGCTTGACCCCGGGCGTGGATGCACCTATTGTTTCCACCGGTATGCAAGACCTCGTGACCATCTGCTCCTACGATGTCGAGCGTCAGAATCAAGCATGCGAGGACGACGAGGGCCGACTCGTCAGCCCCATACCTGTGCGAACTTGTGGATTTGCTCCACATACTCGTTGACGGGGGTATTTTCGCCTGCTACTATATTCTGCTGTTGCACTAACTGATGCATGAAGGGCAAGTAAACATGTACGCAATCGTTAACACGGGCGGCAAGCAGTACAAGGTCGCCACCGACGATGTCATCACCGTCGAGAAGATCGAGGGCAATGAGGGCGACAAGGTCACCCTGCCGGTTATCTTCCTCAACGATGGTAAGAAGATCGTCACCGATCCCGACAAGCTGGCCAAGGCCAAGGTTACCGCTCAGATCGTTGAGCAGTTCAAGGGCGAGAAGCAGCTGGTCTTCAAGTTCCACAAGCGCAAGCGCTATCGTCGTCTGAAGGGTCACCGTCAGCAGCTCACCAAGCTGAAGATCGTGAAGGTTCAGGCTACCTCCCGCGCCAAGAAGGCTGTCAAGGCAGAGGCTGAGGCTGTTGCCGAGGCTCCCGTCGCCGAGTAGATTACACTCGTAACGAAAGAGTAGGTATACACAATGGCACACAAAAAAGGACTCGGTTCCTCCCGTAATGGCCGTGACTCCCGCGGTCAGCGCCTTGGCACGAAGCGCTATGCCGGCCAGACGGTAACCACGGGCACGATTCTCGTCCGTCAGCACGGCACGCACATCCACCCGGGTGAGAACGTTGGCCGTGGTAAGGACGACACGCTGTTCGCGCTGG
>DBEXKF010000050.1:0-4914 GCA_048175045.1 Collinsella sp. | reverse complement strand
TGTTGGGGGGGCCCTTTTTTAAAACCCACATCTTAAACCCCCCCCCCCCCACGCCATCTACCCTCTCGTGCGATAATCCTCCGCAGAAGTCACCGACAGCAGAGGGAGTTTGTGATGAAGGTTCTTTTGGTCAATGGCAGTCCCAAGGCAAACGGCAACACCGCCCGCGCACTCGCCGAGGTCGCCGAGCAGCTCAATGCCGAAGGCATTGATACCGAGGTGTTTCAGCTGGGCGCCAAGCCCATTCGCGATTGCATCGGTTGCGGCCAGTGCGGCAAACTTGGCGGTCGCTGCACCTTTGACGATGACGTGGTGAACGAGCTCATCGCTGCCGCCGAGCAAGCAGATGGTTTTGTCTTTGGCTCACCCGTCTACTATGCGCACCCCAGCGGACGCATCCTTTCGGCCCTCGATCGCGCCTTCTATGCAGGCGGGCATGCCTTTGAGCACAAACCCGGCGCCGCGGTCGCCGTCGCCCGTCGCGGCGGCACGTCAACCACGTTCGATGTGCTCAACAAGTACTTCACCATTAAGCAAATGCCCGTAGTTGCTTCCACCTACTGGAACAACGTGTTTGGCCGCGTGCCCGGCGACGCCGATGGGGACGCCGAAGGCCTTGCCACCATGCGAAATATCGGCAAAAACATGGCGTGGCTCCTGCGCTGCAGCGAGGCAGGACAGGCCGCCGGCATCAACGCACCCGAGGCAGATCACGCAACGACCAACTTCATTCGATAGAGCGGCGGAACCATGAATATTCAAATCTTCGGGACTAAGAAGTCGTTCGATACCAAAAAGGCCCAGCGCTATTTTAAGGAGCGCCGCATTAAGGTGCAGTTTATCGACCTTAAGGAAAAGGAGATGAGCAAGGGCGAGCTCACGAGCGTGATGCAAGCGGTCGGCGGCATCGACAAGCTGCTCAACCCCAAAGCCAAGGACGAGGAAACGCTCGCGCTCATCCAGCACCTTACCCCCAGTCAGCGCTTCGACAAGCTGCTCGAGAACCAGCAGGTCTTGGCCGAACCCATCGTGCGCAACGGCAAAAAGGCCACCGTCGGTTATTGCCCCGATGTATGGGGAGCCTGGGAGTAGCTTGTGTTATTTGCCGGCGCGTGGGTATAAGAGCAGGCGTTTGGCATAAGATTCAACTGTAAGCCATGTCTAACAAAGGAGGGCACATGCCCAACAAACCCGTGAAGATCATCATGCTTACCGGATACCTCGGTGCCGGCAAGACCACGCTGCTCAACCACATCCTCGCTAACGACGGCGGTATCCGCGCCGCCGTGATCGTCAACGATATCGGCGAGATCAATGTGGACGCCAGCCTTATCGCCGACGGCGGCCTTTCCGAGACCGACGACCTCATCCCGCTCACCAACGGCTGCATCTGCTGCACGCTTTCGGATGACCTGGCCAACCAGCTGCAGGGCATCGCCGATTCGGGCAACTTCGATTACATCATCATCGAGGCCTCGGGCATTTGCGAGCCCATCCCCATCGCCTACACCATCTCGAGCTTCTGCGACGAGGCCAAGGTGGGCGGCGAGCCTAAGCTCGCGCTCGACAACATCGTGGCCGTGGTCGACTGCGCCCGCATGTACGACGAGTTCAACGGCGGTCGCGACCTACTGGCCGAGGATATCGACGAGGACGACATCGAGAGCCTGCTCATCCAGCAGATCGAGTTCTGCTCCACGCTCATCCTCAACAAGACCGATACCGTGACGCCCGAGCAGATCGCCGAGCTTAAGGCCATCGTGCGCAGCCTGCAGAAGGACGCTGTGATTGTCGAGGCTCAAAACGGCGAGGTCCCCATGGAGGAGCTGCTCGACACCGACCGCTTCGACTTTATGCGCGCCTACAACTCCGCCGCCTGGATCGATGCCATGGAACATCCCGAGGAGCACGACGACCCCGAGGTGCTCGAGTACGACATCGAGACCTTTGTGTACTCGCGCCGCAAGCCGTTTGACCTGCAGAAGTTCACCGATTTTGTTGAGCAGGAGTGGCCCGACGAGGTCATTCGCGTCAAGGGTCCGCTGTGGCAGACCGGCGATCCGGACATGTGCTACATGTTTGAGCAGGCCGGCCACCAGATGCGCCTGATGGAGAACGGCCTGTTTGTCGACTCGGCGCCCGAAGGCGAGAAGCAGAAGATCATCGACGAGAACCCCGAGATCATGCAGATTTGGGACGACGAGACGGGCGACCGTATGACGAGTCTGTGCATCATCGGCCGTCACATGGACAAGGATGCGCTCATCGCTTCCCTCGATGCCTGCCTGACCGACTGGCACCGCGCCTAGGTTTATCGAAGCGAGCGTTTGCCCGCCCACGTAACCGCTAACCACCACGAAGGCGCCCCTTCGTGGTGGTTTTTCGTTCTATGCCAAGGAGATTCATGTTCAACATTGTGCTGTATGCGCCCGAGATTCCGGCCAATACGGGCAATATCGGCCGCACCTGCGTGGTTACCGGCGCCCGCCTGCATCTGGTGGAGCCGCTGGGGTTTTCACTCGACGACAAGACGGTGCGTCGCGCCGGACTGGGCTACTGGCAAAACTTGGACGTGACGACTTATGCCGGCTGGGAGGATTTTCTTGCGCGTAACGACCTCTCCCCCGCCGACGAGCGCCTGCATCTGCTGACCAAAAAGGCACGCCGTACCTATGCGCAGAGTACCTACCGTGATGGCGACTACTTGGTCTTTGGCAGCGAGAGCTCGGGCATTCCCGAGCCACTGCTTGCCGCGGCGCCCGAGCGCTGCGAGCGCATCCCGATGCTGCGCGATTGTGACTCACTCGATAACGCCGAGGCATGGGAAGCCCACGAGGAATCGCTGGGACATACCGAGGACAGCCACGAGGCCATCCTTCGGCAGGATATCTGCGGCAACTTCGTCAATCCCGACGACTACCGCATCAGCGCCCTCAACCTCTCCAACAGCGCCGCCATCGTCCTCTACGAGGCCCTACGCCAAACAGGCTTTGCCGGCATGTAAAACCTGCCATTAGGAGACGGGGTAGAAATGGTAGACTTTCAAACTCTCTAGTCCTTGACAAAATGGTTTTGACATCAAATGCGGCAACGGGACAGTCCCTTTGCCGCATTTGGCTGCTAACAATTCACGTCAGAATTCAACTTCAAATACAAACGACTGCCGAAGTTCTCGCTTAGCTTGGCTTGTCAGGCTCGAATTCGCCCTTATGTTCAGCTTGCTGCATGCCTCATCGATAGCCATAGCAAGCGATACTGACATGGTCATGGTCGTCTCGCTTTTCAATTCAACCCGATAACTCTTCGCCTTGTTTTTATCCTCTCCACCGCATCTCGTTTCGATTAACAAGAGAATGTCAGAGTCATGGGCATACCAATGGAGTTCAGGGCGCTGTGGAACCATGTCTCCCTCGAATTCCTGTGTAAACAGGATTTTCTTCTCATTTCTCGTTAAATCGCTCAAAGAGCCGTTGATTCGAGCCGAGCCCTTCTTTCCCGCTTTGGCATTTCCCTTAACCTGGTGGCCTCTCCGAGTTTCCTCGTACTCCGTCACCTCCAACTTGCAGCGCTTCGCGCCAAGCATGAACGCAATCCGTCTCAACTCGGCCATCTTGTCTTGTTGCATGGTTGCGAAATAGGAGTCAAGATCAACAAAGCGAGACCGATCAAAAGCATCTATGTAATATGTGGAATAAAGAGATGGTTTAGGGTAGAAAGACAGCTCGCTATCCCCAATTGCTTCGCGGTACAAATTGAAAATCTGCGTGCCCTTAACAGTATCCAACCAACCAATAGCATCCCTACAGACATCGATGTCCCGACGCTCATTTCCGTCAACAATTCGAATCATGTTCGGCAAATGGAATGAAGGGCTCTGATAGACCTCTTTGGTTACAGGCCTGTACCTATTGAGCTGTTGCTGGTATGCCCAATCGTTGACGGCGTCACCAATATCCGCAGCAGCACCTGCCGCACCATCGGCCGCATCAGCAATAGCCGCCAAGGCGTCATCGACCATCGGAGTTGCAGCACGCATTGCACCATCGGCAACTTTCTGTACGGTTGCAACCGCGCCCGCCATCGCGCTTCCGGCGCCATCAACCAACCCAGCAGCGGCCTTACGGATATCAAAACTCTGCTTATGTCGCGACAGCTCCTCCCTTTCGACAACAGCTAGATCGTCTTTATCCTCCATAGTGACCTCCTATTTCCGATAGTCGAAATCAACCGTATATTCATCGCCAAATGCCGAGTTGAACATCGCACGGATATTTGCTTCGGCGTTCACTCGAGCCTCTTCGAGCAGCTTGCCATCCTTGATGGCCTCGCTTTCACTCCGCTCCTTGCACTGCGCTTCAAACGCCGTGACGTCTTTGACCTCAATGGGATTGAGGATGTTGTTGCGTTCCTCGAGAGCACCCGACTTATTCATATCCGGCGTGTTCGAGATTACATAAGGCTCATCCATCGTAATGGTCAGCTTTTTCTTGTTTGTATGTATCTCTGCCGTCTCGAGATTCACACCCGCCTTAATGGTTCCCACATAGCGGTACCAAAAGCTGTTTTCCGTAAACGGGATATCAAACCAATCGAAAAACCTCTTGGTATCCGTCACCTTATCGACAATCGCATAGTTCTGCGATGCAGAAACCATCTCGTTCTGGGAAGCGATGCGTTCAAACACGACCGACGGGGAAAGCGTATTGGGGGTCGTTTCTTTCGCGCCCGCAGCTTTGCCGTTATTAAAGATGGTAATGAAAAGTACAGCCACAATCACTCCACCAAGCGCCAGGCCCGCAAAGAATACCTTGGGCTTTGTCAGGATTCTCCCGAGTTTCGCTTTCAGCGCCCCCATGCCTTCCTCTATCTCATCCATCCCCTATTCCTTTCAAAATCCCTGTTATTTAAGAAACT
>DBEXKF010000049.1:0-9219 GCA_048175045.1 Collinsella sp. | reverse complement strand
TGCGCTCGCGTAGCGAACTCCCCGGATTGTTGAGCATCCACAGACGGCCGAGCGAGTTCTCGACCATATAGCGCACGATCCACTCAGGGGTGAAGAGCTGCGTGGCGGGCGCGATGTCCGCCGCCGCTGCCTTGCGCTTGGACTTGAAGAACTCGTCTTTAACGTCGGCATTGTAGTACTGATACATCCAGCCCAGAACGGTCACGCCCACGCGCCAGTCCTCGTCAGCGAGGACGGCATTGAGTTTGCCCACCACACTGTCAGCCATCATGAGGCCCTGGGGCAACAGCAGCTCCATGGATCCGCCCACGCGTTCAAAGACGCCCGGCAGGCAATCGGCAAGCTCCTCGCACTGAGCAACAAACAGGTAGCGCCACAACGGTTCATCCAAGCCCGCCATCTTGAGCTCGGCTATGCGATCGGTATCGGCCGTCGTTATGTCCACGTCCAGCGCGTTCTCCACGGCCTCGCTGCCATGGCTGCCGTCCGCACGACTTAGCATGCGCATACGGCTGGGAAGCCATCCGCGTGCATCCATGAAGCGAATGGCCACGATGCGGTTGGACCAAGTGTAGGCCGCACGGTCGCGCAGCGCCTCGTGACCCACCTCTGCCTGCATGCGCAGCAGTTCGTCGCGTTGCTCAATCTCAGCCGGACTTAGGGGCAGGCCGTTGACGGTCTCGGACCCAACGGGCGCGGGTGCAGGTTCGGTGATGCCGTAGCGCACCGTCTGCGCCTCCACGCCTTTGATGAGCTCCGTACGGGCCCAGGTGCAGAAGCTCTTAAGAGCAGAATCGTTCATGGTTGATGAGCCTTTCTAAACGCCATAAACCACCGGTGCTCGCTTTGGCACCGGTAGCTCCGCGAGTTAGTTGATACGAATCTCGTCGTTTGCAGCGAGCTCCTGCATAAGGCGAGAGCGCAGGTCGTCCACGTAGCGCTCCACGTCCTCTGCGGACAAGAGGCGACTCGGCTTGGCCAAATCGGCGCGGCGCACGGTCTTGATCTTGCGTTGGGGCTTAGACGCGGGCACGGGCGCAGACGATGCGGCGCCCTTGTTGGAGATCTTCTTGACCACCTCACCCGTACTCGTGACCTCGGTGGTGCGGCGCTCGTTGTCCATTCGCATGCGGGCCTCATCCACGGCGTCGTATATCTTGTTGGTTGCAGCAACGATCCAGTTTTCCCAGTTTGCCGCGAGGGCGTTAAGCTCGTTGAGGCTCTGGACGCCATGGGCGCGGTTCTTGAACGACTCATACCTGGTGTTGGCGTCCGCGATGGCATCCTTGGCCTGCTTGACAAAACCTTCTTGGCTCTCGGCCTGCTTCCGCAAATCCTGCAGGTCGTTTTCGATACGACACAAGAACTCGTTGCGGCGAATGCCCAGGTGCTTTTTAATGTCTTCCTCGACGGGTGCCATCAACGGCTGAAGGTCTTTAATGCGGCCGTAGGGCTTTGGGTCTTTGAGGATCTCGCGTACCTTTGCCACGTTCTCCACCGCGTTGGGAATGTCATCGGAGGCATACTCGATGCCCTCGGTGCGGCTCAAGAAATCCTTGGCGTGGTCAAACGCTGTTCGTTGGTTGGACTCAAAGAACTCAACCACCTTGTCAAAGTCTTCCTTGGCATCGAGCAGGCGGTCCTCGTGCTTGGTGAACGTGGTCAAGAACGCCTCGGAATCGCTCTGGTCCTTAAGAACGTCGACCACCTCCGAGCGCATCTTCTCGCACTCGTCCTCACCGGGATACGGGTAGGCCGGCTTGACACCCGTGTAGTAGTCGCGTGCCATGGCGACGCACACCTCACGCAAGCCCTCAAGGCGCTCCTTGAGCTCGGCCACGAGCTTATCCTCGTTGGAGGGCACGGTCTTGAGATCAAACAGGCGACGCATAAGCTCGCCCGTGGCGCGCAGCAACCGGTCGCTCATGCGCACGCGCAAACGCACCTGGGCCTTATCGGCATCCTTACGCAGGAGCGACACCATGCGGCTGTCGTTAGCTTGAACCGTCTGACCGCCAAACAGCACCTGCGCGCGCTGCTCCACTACAAGCTGCGCCACCACATTTGCGATGTCAACCTCGCGCCAGCCATAGGGCTTTTGCTGGTACCTGCGCTGGATATCGCCCATAGCGGTATCCAGGTGGCGCTGGTGCTGAACTTTGAGGTAGTCCTCGACCTCCTTGAGCGCACGCGTGTTGCCCGCGTCCATGCCAGCGAGCCCCGCTTGAACGTTGCCCGCCAGAGTGGAGCGAATATCGGAATCGCTCGTAACCGGCGCGCCGATATAGTCGGCCTTTTCAAAGACCACATCGCACAGCTGCGCCAGCACTTGCTCAAAGACCTGAGCGGGTTTGGCCGCGCGGACCTCAACAATGCGGCTGTTGACCGCGCAACGTGCATGGAGCACGGCCTCGCTCAAAAGGGTATCGGCCTCTTTCTCGTTATAGGCCGCCTCGCGCATCTTGGACTCGACGATCTGGCGCGTACTCGGCTGAAGCTCCTGGAGATTTCGCGTCTTGGCGTACTTGCGAATCTTGGCGGCGTTGACGAGTGGGGCCCAATAATCCACCTCGTCGCTCAAGGCCACGATGGCCTTATCCACGGATTTCAATGCCAGCTCGGCATCGTCCGAACGGCCCAGATCGCTGGCCATGGTCACCACGGAAAGTTCCATGCCGCCCATGCTGGATCCATGAATCGAGCCATCCACGTAGCGGTCAAAGGGGAAGTCGTTGGTCCCGCGATTGAGCTTGCGCGTAGTGTAGATGCTTTCGAACAGGCGCTTCTTGATGTACTCAATCACCTTCGCGTTGTCGATCGGGGTCCGTGCAATCTCCTGTGCGATTTCTTGTTCCTCGTCGGTGAGGAAGCTGTAGATATCGCCCTGGCGCGCCACGTAGTTCTCGTGTTCCAGGCGGGAGAGGGATTCCTTGACGCGGTCCTTAAGGGCGCGCTTGTCCACGTCGAGGCCGTCTATCATGAAGATGGAGATGTTCTCGACCGTGGCCTTGACGTAGCCGATGTAACGAATCAGGTACAGGAGCTTGAGCACCTGAACGTCGTAGGGTTCAAGGCCCTTTGCGTCCTCGGCCGCGCGGACCGCGCGATCGACCACCTGGTTGATGCCGTGCTCAAGGTCTTTGGAGATAGTGTCAAAGAAACGCCAGAACGGCACGAGTGCACCGGTCTGGTCATGCTGGATGGCCTGAGCGCTCTCCTGGAACGCGCTCAGCATGGAGCGCTCGCCCGTGGACATGTGCTTGGCCTTGACACCGTGTTTGCGCACCTCGGTCATCACGTCGGGCAGAAGCTTAAACTGGTAGCCCACAAACGGGTAGCTGGCCACAAAATCCTTGGAGTTGGCGTAGCCGGCAAGGTCGGAGCGCGAGCCGCCCTCAAAAGTAAAGTTGTTTTTGAGCACGGCGGCGTCTTGCTCGTAGACCTGTGCAAGCATATCGGCCGCCGGCGCGGTCTTCTCGAGCACACGGCGCTGGATGACCTCGTCCACGCTGGAGCTAGAGAGCGAAAGTCGGGTATTGAAACGGCCTTGGATCTTTGAAAAGTCGTTGCCCACGGGCAGGCTCAGGCTGTCGATGGCCTCCTGGCTCGTGACCATCACCCACACGCGGCCACCGCAGGCGGCACCCAACTCCTCGACGATGGTCTGAAGGCTCAGCATAAGGCTTGGGTCCTGGTCGTTTGTAATAAACTGACCCACCTCGTCGACCATAAAGAGCAAACGGAAGTTGCCGCCGTGGGCCGCTGCCTGAGCGTCCACGTAGTCCTTGACCTTTTTGGCAAAGACATCAGGGGCCAAAACCTCGTCCTCAGAACCCTCGAGCCAGTTCCATGCGGCCTTTTCGCTCATGCCGAGCACGCTCTGCAGCACCTCGACGACGTCGTCCTCAAAGTAGCTGTAGGTGTCGCGGGTCTGGAGCCAGGACTCGCCGTTGACGCGCTCAAAGGCCTCGCGGAACTCCTGGGTCTTGCCCAGGGAATCGATGTGGTCCTCGAGCTTTGCAAGCTTGAGGTCCTCGCCGTAGAAGCCGCGCGCCTCGTAGAACATGCGCTCAAAGCCGCGAAGCAGCGCCGTGGGAGCCGTATCGCCCTGCTTCCACTGGCCCGCCTTGCTATCGATGTTAAAGAGGATGGCCTGCGTGGGCACCGAGCACGCGCGCTCCATGGCAGCCGCGACTATGGGGTCGACGATCTTGCCGTCAAAGTAGCGGATGGCGCTCTTGCCGCCGATCTGGCGATTCTCGAGCAGGTAGCTCAGCATCTTGAGGAAGTGCGATTTACCGGAACCGAAGAAACCACTGATCCACACGCCGATCTTGTCGGTGCGCGCATCGATGGCATCGCCGTAGGCCTTGAAGAACGTGGCAAAGTGCCTCTGCAACTCGCACGTCACCACGTACTCGTCAAGCTCCTGGCGGATGGACCCATCTTTTGAATCCTGGACCTTGACCACGCCGTTGATGGAGCGGTTGATGTCTTTAGCAAAGAGGTCGCGAATGATCGTGTTGTCCATGGGTGCTCCTTTGGATTTGGGAACGTTATGGCAAAGGGTTGTTACCGGCGGCAGGGACTTGCCTGCGGGAAGCCGTGCTTACGAGATATCGATGGCGCGGTAGTAGTTGTCGGCCGGCAGACGGTTAAAGAGCTGGAAAGAAGAGCCGTTGAAACTGCCCGGATAGGCGGCGACCACAGGCACCTCATCAAAATCCGCAAGCATGCAGTGGAGAAGCGTGTGTATGCGAAAGAACGGGAAAACCTCGCCCGCGCCGGTAAGGAGAACGACGTCTCCAGGCGCGTGCGGCTCGGTCTGCTCAAGGATGTACGCGGCGACTTTCTCAGGCGAGGCGAACTTGGCCACGTCCTCGCGCACGCACTGGGTACCGCGGCGCTCCTCTTGGTGCGGGATAGCCTTGAGGACACGGCGCTTTTCGAGAATTGCCAGCACGGCGTCGTAAAGGTTCACGACCTTGAGCGTGCACGGAAGCTTGTCGGCCTCGGCATCGCGTGAAAGGGTGTCAAATAATGCACGCGCCTCAAACTCCAGCGCGGGGTCATAGCAAAAAGTGTGGAAGCCGATCTCATTGCCTATGCCCTTGTTGGCCAAAAAGTCCTCGCTGCACAGGCACTCGCGCAGAAGCTGCGCACGGCGCTCAAATTCCTGACAGGCGCGCTCGGAGCGGGCATGCGCCGCCACGACGCTCTTGCGGGAATGGATGCCGATATTGGTGGTGAGATCGGTCGCCGGGGTGATAACAGGGTCGACGGCGCTTTTGACGGGAACCACGCTACATCACCGCCCTGCCGGTAAGGGCCGCGATAAGCGACTGCTCGCCCAGCTGAACCAAGACTCGCTCGACATCGGAATCGAGGAAGAGTGGTGACAGGCGCTCGGACTCCGGGCCCTGGCCCTCGCCGATAAAGCCGGCATGGCGGAGCGTCTGGCGGAGCGAGCCCTTAATGCGCTTGACCGTGGCCTCAGTCCAGCGGGCCGCGTCCGGATACTCCGTGGTAAAGCGTGTCATAAAGGCGTTGAGGTCAACCGCCGTAAAGGCATAATCGAAGTTTTGTAGGCGTTCCCCTACCTCGACGAGCACGAGCTCGCGCACGATATCGTAGCGGCAGATCATACTGTAGAAGATGGCCTGGTCCGTCTGCGTGGGAGTGCCGGATGCCATGAGCCTGGTTAGGGATGACGCAGCCTCGACGGCGGTTTTGGGGTCGATGCCGCGCGCGGCGCATACGGCGTCCGTGGGCACCATGGCGTCAAGGCGGCGAAGGCACACGGTTGCGCGGTTGGCGACCATGCGCTCCGTGGGATATTGAAAGAGGTTCTCGCTCTTTACGCGTACAATGACCTGCTCGTCGCTTGCGCCCTGCATACGAAGGGCAGCGACGATGCGCATCTCATGCGGGAGGAATTGCTCGCGGGTGAGCACCCCCCCCCCGAACGCTTTTTGTGGTTACATCCACAGTACACGCTCCAAGGGTGTCAAGGGCTGTCACAAGTGCGCCGCAACCCGGCAGGCAGGCGCGGCGCACATGACAATAATCATACCTGTTGGTAAAAAAGTTACCACGCCCAGAGTGTCAAATGTTGAGCAACAAAATTAAATCCGGTTAACGGTCATTTTCGCAGCTCAGAAGCTTTGCCGAGGTCGCCCAAAATCACACTTGCCAGACAACCGCACTTACGAATGCAGGCACGCATACGCACAACGCCACCTTCGCGTTGAAGCCCCCATCCTCCGCTACACTCAACATAGAATTACACATATGCTTCTATGTACGGAGTTTCATATGCCTGTCATGCCTGTCGTAAAGCCTATTTCCGATCTGCGACGCAACTTTGGCTCTATTGCGGATAGCTGCCACAAAATCAAAGAACCCGTCTATCTAACCAAAAACGGGTCGGCGTCGCCTGTCGTCATGGATGCCGAGGCCTATGACGAGCAGACGCGCGCGCCAACCGCCACTCAGGAACGCGAAGATCGCATTCAGCGTGCCATCGCCCGCGGATACGATGACCTTGTCAGCTGCCGCATTCGACCTTGGAAACAAGCGAAGGCCGAAGCGGATCGGATGCGGGCTCTAAACTAGACAGCCCACCCCTCCCCCATGTAACAACCCTGTAAATCATAGCGGCGTAGTCGAGTTTTACCGTGATGCGGTCGCGCCTGACGCTGCACTGTGCTAAAGTATCCCGAACGTTCAAACGACTACGAGGGAGACTAGAAGATGGCACGTGTGCACAACTTCTCAGCTGGCCCGGCAGCGCTGCCCACAAGCGTGCTCGCCGAGATCGCCGACGAGATGATGGACTACCGCGGTTGCGGCATGTCCGTGCTCGAGATGAGCCATCGATCTAGCATGTACCAGCAGATCATCGACGACGCCGAGGCAACCCTGCGCCGCCTGCTGAGCATCCCCGACAACTACCGTGTCCTGTTTTTGCAGGGCGGCGCCACGCTACAGTTTGCGGGCATCCCGATGAACCTCATGCGCCGCGGCCGCGCCGGCTACGTCGTGACCGGCAACTTCGCCAACAAGGCATACAAGGAGGCCGCCAAGTACGGCGAGGCCGTGCTACTCGCGAGCTCCGAGGACACCAATTTCGACCGCATACCCACCATGGCCGACATCAACGCGCGCATTGCCACCGAGACCGCGGGCGACGGGCTCGACTACGTCTACATCTGCCAGAACAACACCATCTTTGGCACCATGTACCACGAGCTGCCCAACTGTGGCGACGTACCGCTGGTCGCCGATGTCTCGAGCTGCTTTTTGTCGCAGCCGCTCGACGTCGAACGCTACGGACTCATCTACGCCGGCGCGCAGAAAAACGCCGGCGCCGCGGGCGTGACCGTGGTCATCGTGCGCGACGACCTCATCACAGATGGCCCCGCCTTTGCGCAGACGCCGCAGTACATGGACCTTAAGACCCAGGCCGCCAAGGGCTCCATGCTCAACACGCCCAACACCTTTGGCATCTACGTATGCGGCAAGGTGTTCCACTGGGTCGAGGAGACCGGCGGACTTGCCGCCATGGCCGAACGCAACTGGGCCAAGGCCAACCTGCTCTATGACCTGCTCGAGCACAGCGAGCTGTTCCATGGCACCACGCAGGCCGACAGCCACTCCATCGCCAACGTTACCTTCCGCTCCGGCGACACCGAACTCGACGCGGCCTTTGTCGCAGGCGCGGCCGAGCACCAGATTCAAAACGTCAAGGGCCATCGCCTGGTGGGCGGCATGCGCGCAAGCGTCTACAACGCCGTGACCATGGAAGACGTGCAGGCACTGGCCTCGTACATGAAGGACTTCGAAGCACAGCATAGTTTGAGCCCGCGATCTAACTAGCCCGCAACCCGCGGGCCGACCAGCCACTTCAAACCACCTGTTTAAACCAAACCTGCTAAGGAGTTTTTCATGCGCAAGATCAAAACCATCGACGACATCACCAAGGACGGCAAAGTCGAGTTTGGCGAGGGCTACGAGTTTGTAAGCACCACCGAGGAGGCCGACGCCATTCTGATGCGCTCCACCGACCTGCACGGCTACAAGCTGCCCGAGGGCATCCGCGCTATCGCCCGCTGCGGCGCCGGCGTCAACAACATCCCCGTCGAGGAGTACGCCAAGAAGGGCGTCGTCGTCTTTAACTCCCCCGGCGCCAACAGCAACGCCGTTAAGGAGCTCGTCCTAGGCATGCTGGTGCTCTCGAGCCGCGGCGTGGTGCAATCAATGAACTGGGTGCGTGACAACGCCGACGATCCCGAGATTCAGGTCGACGCTGAGAAGGCCAAGAAGGCTTTTGTGGGCCGCGAGCTCAAGGGCAAGCGCATCGGTGTCATCGGCCTGGGCAACGTGGGCTCCAAGGTCGCCAACGCCTGCGTCGATCTGGGCATGGACGTCTATGGCTACGATCCGTTCATTTCCGTTGAGCACGCGTGGGTGCTGAGCCGCGAGGTGCAGCGCGTGGGCACGCTCGAGGATCTCTGCCGCGGCTGCGACTACCTCACCGTGCACGTGCCCAGCAAGGCCGACACCATCGGCATGATCAGCACCGAGCAGATTAACCTGCTGGCACCGGACGCCGTGCTCATCAACTACGCACGCGAGACCATCATTGACGAGGACGCCGTCGACGCCGCCCTGCGTGCAGGCAAGCTCAGCTGGTTTAGCTGCGACTTTGCCACTCCCAAGACCGTCAAGATGCCCAATACGTTTATCACCACGCACTCGGGCGCCGGCACCGGCGAGGCCGAGGCCAACTGCGCAGACATGGCCATCAGCGAGCTCAAGGATTACCTGGAGAACGGCAACATCGCACACAGCGTCAACTACCCCGCCTGCAGCATGGGCAAGGCGCGCGCCGCAAGCCGCATTGCCTGCCTGCATGCCAACGTGCCCAACATGATCGGCCAGATCACGGCCATCCTGGCCAAGGACAACGCCAACGTGCAGCGTATGACCAACGAGTCCGCCGGCGAGAACGCCTACACCATGTTCGACACCGACGAGCACCTGGATAGCAGCACCATCGAGGCGCTCAAGCAGATTCCGTCGATGTATCGCGTGCGCGTGATCAAATAGCGCCGGCTGATCTGACGGGCAGTTCCCCATGTGGCCTGCCCGTCACTGATATTGAATGCCCGCGGGGCGCCTTTCGCACGAGAGGCGCCCCGTTTTTGTGAGCGCTCC
>DBEXKF010000048.1:0-2255 GCA_048175045.1 Collinsella sp. | reverse complement strand
AGACCAACTTTTTGGCCGAGGCCAAAAACCTCAACGACTTCTACGAGTTCCATAAGAGTGTTCATGGCGTGACGTGCCCTAAATCCTATCTGGACCTGTGCACCGAGCACGTGGTGGTTATGGACTACGTCGACGGCATTTCGATCGCCGATCCTGAACGCTTGGTGGCCGAGGGTTATGACTTGGAAAAGATCGGTGCCGCGATTGTCGAGGACTACTCGACGCAGGTGCTTGATGACGGCTTTTTCCATGCCGACCCGCATGCGGGAAACATCATTCTCAAGGACGGCATCGTTTACTTTATCGACTTGGGCATGGTCGGACGCATGTCGAGCCACGATCGTGGCATCGTTAAGGACATGATTTTCGCCGTGGCCGAGGGTGACGTGCCCAAGCTCAAGGATTCGCTCATGCGCTTCGCCGTGACGCGTGGCGACTCGGCTGAGCTCGATCATTCGGCCTTTTTGTCCGATCTTGACTTTATCGTGGCTGACTTTGCGGGCCTCGACCTTAAAGACCTGGATATCGGCGAGTTTTTGACCTCGCTGCTAAACCTGGCGCGCAAAAACGATGTTGAGCTGCCGAGCGTGGTGACGATGTTCGCGCGCGGCATGGTGACGCTCGAGGGTTTGCTGACCGAGTACATGCCCAACGTCAACATGATCCAGATCATCCAAACGCACATTAAAAACGAGAAAAGCACCTATGCGCGTGTGCGCGATATGGGACGCGATCTTGCCGCGAGCAGCTATCGCGCGGCAAAAGGCTCGCTCGAGGCGGCCGAGTATCTGGGCTTGGCTTCGCGCATGCTCACGCGCGGCCAGCTTAAGGTGAACACGCAGATCATGAGCAGCGATAAGGCGCTGCGACAGCTGGGCGGAATTATCGACCGCATGTCGATGGCTATCGTTATCGCCGGCCTTTTTATCGGTTCGTCGGTGGTGTACTACGCACGCATCGAGCCGGTTGTGTTTGGTATCCCGGTCATTTGCTTTATGGGCTACGTGAGCGCGCTGGTGCTGGCGCTTATGCTGGGCCGCAATATCTGGCTCAACAGCCACGGCGGCAAGCACTAGAGGCTGCGACCGTCACCGCATTCTCCTATCGCAAACAATAGCTTTTACCTTGGGCTTCGCCTGCGTGCGAGGCCCTTTTGCGTGATAGCATATTGACGGTTTTAATCGATGGCCTAGATGGTGGTGCGGAGACGCACGAATGCGCGGTTTTCCTGCGCGTTTGGGAGAATCGGGGTGCAAGTCCCCGGCTGTACCAGTAACCGTAATTCCTCTTGGCTCGGGATGTTCGCGTCGCAGATCGGACGGCGCGCCCGAGTCGTTAAGGTTAAGTCGGATCGCCTCCCATCTTGCATGCGGCTGCGGCGTATGCCGCCGGTGTGCATAGGGCTCTGGAGGGAAGGGGGACCCCGATGGGGGAACTCGAGCGCAACATGCGCGATGACGTGGGGCAGCTTCAAGGCAACGCTCCAAGTACAGACAGTAGGAGACAAATGGATATGTTTGAGGACGAGTGCCAGCGTGCCTCGCTTCGTCGCCGTGGCGTAATCGCGCGCGGCGTGGCAAAGCGCTGCCTGGTGGCATTCCTGGCCTTCGCGATGGCCTTTGGCACCACGCCGGCTCAGCTGTGGGCCGAGGGTGCCGAGGGCATTACCGACGCTGTGGCTCAGGCTACGACGCCAGGCGAGGACGCAGGGCTTGCGGGCGGTACCGCTGAGCAGAGCGGCGCCGAGGTTTCGGATTCCGGGAGCGCGCCTGCAGCTAGTGCCGCCACTACAGAGGCAGCAACTGGCGACGAAGGCTCGGCGACGGGGGAGAGCCCTGCCACGAGCGAGCGGTCTTCGACGGCATCCGCTGGCCAAGCAGGATCTGCCGCCGCGGCTGCCGTCCAGACAGAGAACCCGACAGAAACTGGCGATGTCGTCAAGAAGCAAATCGAGGTCTCGTTCTCGATTATCGGCACCGATGCCGACGGCAAGGCTCAGACCTGGGTGGCGCCTACGCAGCTCAAGCTCGACGAGGGCGCGACGGCTGCGGATGCCTTCATTAAGCTGCAGGAGAAGACGGGCTTCAAGGCGAAGTACGATCCGAACACGGCATACGGTTTCTACCTCGAAAGCATCACCTCCCCGAGCGATGGCCGCACGCTTGCCTACGATCCGGCGACTCATGCCTACTGGCAGCTGTTCGTCGACGGCGCGTCTTCCTCGGTTGGCGCGAGCAGCGTCAAACTCACCCAGG
>DBEXKF010000047.1:0-4155 GCA_048175045.1 Collinsella sp. | reverse complement strand
GCCAGGGCGGGGGAGTCGTTGATGCCGTCGCCCACCCTGGCGACCTTGCCGCCCGCCTCCTGCAGCTCGCGCCCGTGGCGCTCCTTGTCGGCGGGGAGGACGTCGGCGCTGACCTGCTCGCGGCTCAGCCCCACGCGGCGGGCGATGGCCTCGGCTGTCACACGGTTATCGCCGGTGAGCATGCGCACGTCGACGCCAAGCGAGCGCAGTGCGGCGATGGCTCCGGCGCTCGTCTCCTTGACCTCGTCAGCCACGGCAATGGTGCCGGCAAGCTCGCTGTTCTTGGCAAAGAACAGCGGCGTCTTGCCCTCGGCGGCAAATTGCTCGGCAAGACCCGCGGGCACGGTAACGCCCAACTCGTTCATCAGGCGTACGTTGCCGGCTGCAATGGCGTTTTGCCCCTCGCGCGCCGTAACGCCGCGACCGGGCACGGCGGCAAAGTCCTCGACCATGCGTGCGACGATCCCGCGTGTCTCGCACTCGGCCATAATCGCCTCGGCCAGCGGGTGCTCGCTCGAGCGCTCCAACGCGGCGGCCAGCTTGAGCAGCGCCTTTTCGCTCATGGCGGGCGATCCGTCGGCGCGCGTGGCTACCACGATATCGGTCACGGCAGGCTTGCCGCGAGTGACCGTTCCCGTCTTATCGAGCACCACGGTGCCCACGCTGCGCAGATTCTCCAGCGCCTCGGCGCTCTTGAACAGAATGCCCATCTCGGCGCCCTTGCCGGTGCCGACCATAATGGCGACGGGCGTGGCCAGGCCCAGCGCACACGGGCAGCTGATCACCAGCACGGCGACGGCGGAGGTGAGCGCTTCGTTGATGCTTCCGGTCAGCGCCATCCACGCCACAAAAGTTACGGCAGAGATTACAAACACCACGGGCACGAACACGCCGGCGACCTTGTCGGCCATGCGGGCGATGGGCGCCTTGGTGGCGTTGGCGTCCTCGACGAGCTGGATAATCTTGGCGAGCGACGTGTCGGCGCCCACACGCGTGGCGCGGAAGGTAAACGAGCCCGTGCGGTTGACCGTGGCCGCGTTGACAGTGTCGCCGGCGGTCTTCTCCACGGGGATGGACTCGCCGGTCAGCGCACTTTCGTCCACGGCCGAGCTGCCCTCGAGCACCACGCCGTCAACGGGGATAGACTCGCCGGGACGCACGCGCAGCACCTGGCCGGGCAGAATGGCATCGACGTTGACGGTGGTCTCGGTACCGTCGACGGCCACGACGGTCGCGGTCTTGGGCGCCAGGTCAATGAGCGCCTCGATGGCGCCGCCGGTTTTGGATTTGCTGCGTGTCTCGAGGTATTTGCCCACGGTGACGAGCGACAGGATTGTGCCTGCGCTCTCAAAATACAGGTTGTCCATGCTCGTCATCATAGCCTCGTGCACCTGACCTGCGGCTAGCTGGTCGGCCATGATAAACATGGCGTAGAGCGACCAGGCGATGGAGGCGGTGGCGCCCACGGCAATAAGGGCGTCCATGGTGGGCGCGCCGTGCGCGAGCGATTTAAACCCGTTGATAAGGTATGCGTCGTTGACGTAGACGATGGGGGTGAGCAGGACGAGCTCGGTGAGCGCGAGCGTCATGCTGTGGGTGTGGTCGGTGAAGACGCCGGGCAGTGGCCAGCCGAGCATATGCCCCATGCCTATGTAGAACAGCGGGATGAGGAAGATGATCGAGATGATGAGGCGGGTGCGCATGGCGGAGGCGGCGGCCTCCAGCTTTTTGGTGGGCGACTCCATATGGGCGGCGCCGGACCTGGCTTGCGCGCTGCCGCTTTGGGCGGCGTCGGTGCCCGTGCTGACGGGCGAGGCCGAGTAGCCAGCGCGATCGACAGCGCTGCAGATGTCGTCGGGGGTGACCTGCGCGGGGTCATAGTCGACCATCATGGAACCGGCGAGCAGATTGACCGCGACGCTCTCGACGCCGTCGAGCTTGCTCACGGCGCGGTCTACGTGCGCCTGGCAGGCGGCGCACGTCATGCCGCCCACATCGAATTTATCTTGAGCCATGGCTTCTCCTTTCTGTGGTCCGGTATTGGAATTGTTAACCTGCCGATACTATACACCCATACCCCCTGGGGGTGTCTAGTAGTAGTTGGAATGTATGACTTTTCATTACAGATGAGGGTGGCTGCTCAATCGGCGGTCGTCTTTGCCAAACATCTCGATCTGTAACATCTAGACCGGTTTTTGGGTTCTAACTGTTACAGATCGAGACAATTGCCGGGGAGGGGTCCCGTCACGGCAAGACGCCCGCTCTCTAGATACAGAATCCGGGGATCACACAGGTTCGTTTGTTTGGCTTGTCCGCAGGCGTTGCGTACGTAAAGACGTCGCCGTCGTGTCCAACGCGATTCAAATAGAGCGTGCCTTCGGTCTCCGATGAGTCGGGGCTCACCGTGCGCTCCCACCAGCAGGTGTCCTTGCCCTTCCACTGGCGGACCATCGTCTCGTTCGTGGAATACGGGCTCACCTTGAGCTCGCGGAAGAGCTGATACTCCTTGCCCTCGCCGTTGTAGATGTCTGCCAGGTAGTGATAGTCCTTGGCAAACGAATCGGGCGGTTGCGTACCGCACAGCTCGACCATGGCGGGCAGCCAAAGGGTTGCGGGCAACTCGTTCAGACACGATGCACTGTTGGCGGCGCCAGCGTTATTCGAGATCTTTTTGACAGATTTGATGAGTGCGCGCAACTCGTTGGGCAGCAGCTTAAGGCCGTCGCCGTTGAGCCATTCCCGCAGCTCGCAATCTGCCCAGCCGGCGCTCGGCGGTTCAGCCGCAGCGTTGCGCTCGGCAATACCCGCATCGAACATAAACGTCAGTCCGGCCTTGCCCGTCCCGTCCAGAAGCTCGTCGTGGCGGATGCCCACGAGCTGCGCGCCGACGTGCAGCCCATTGGTGAGCTTCACGCGCTTAGTGCATGGATAGGGGATATGCCCGTTGTCATCGAGCAGATGATAGCGCTTGGCAATCTCGCGTGCCTCGCTACGGGTCTCGGCGGCCTTAATCTTGAGCGAAATCTCCTGCAGCTGATCCCAGGTGTAGTCGTCAAGTGAACCGCGGATGCCGTCCAAGTAGTCGGGGATGCCAAAGCCATGGGTTGCCGCCCCGATAACGCCAAGCCCCGCAACGGCTGCGACAACGCCACCGATAATAAAGCGGCGGCGGGTCATGGTATCGTGCCGGGCCTGCTCCAGGATCTCTCTCGCGCGCTCGCCGGCGATGTCGACCTTAAGGTGCGTACCAGAATCGATATCAATCGCGGCCTCGTCTCCTGCGCCTTCGCGGCCCTCGGATTCGGCATCGGTGAGGTATGCCGAGAGCACCTCGAGCATCTGCTGCTCGGTGGGACGATCGCCCTGCTCGACTGAGATGCCTTTCATGATGATCTGGACGAGCGCTTCATCGTCCTTGCAGCGCGGCTCGAGCGGTGCCGGCTTGGTCTTGGTCTTTATGAGGTAGAACGAGCCGGTTGCCGCGGCACCCGTCGACTCGACATCGAACGGTTTGCGACCGCTGTAGAGCTGGTACAAAATGCTCGAAAGCGCATAGACGTCGATTGCCGGCGAACGGCGAAGGGCCGCGATGCCTTCGATATCCTGCGTGAGCATCTCGGGCGCGGCGTATGCGGGCGTGGCAAAGCGCCAGATGTCGGCGCGCCGGGTGATCGTGTCGTCGCCGAGAGCCATGGTCGCGGAGCCCATGTCGATGAGGCAGGGGTCAAAGGAGCAATCGGCAATCTGCTGCTCGAGCGTTCGGCTGGTGGTACGGAACATAATATTGGCAGGCGACAGATCGCGATGGATGACCGGGTTCACGAGGCCTTGGGTCATCAAGAGCGCACGAAGCACGGCGTTTCCGACGGCGGCGACCATCTGGGTGGTCAGCCCGCCCGAGGCGTCGTGCGGAAGCAGAGGTAGCGCCTGCTTGAGTGAGGTGCCCTCGACCCACTCCATGAGGATGAGCGGGTCATCCTCGCACGATCCGTAGCCATAGACGCGTGGAAATCCGCGCAGGTGCGAGACGGTATACAGATGACGGTACTCCTCGAACAGCGCGGCGGTGTTGGCCAGGTGCGCTGCCGATTGCTCGGCGGAACGGTCGGGGGCTTGGCCGGAAAGGATGGCGTTGTCCTTGAGTAGCTTGACGGC
>DBEXKF010000046.1:0-3525 GCA_048175045.1 Collinsella sp. | reverse complement strand
GGCCATGATGGCAAGCGTGGCCTGATAGCCGTCACCATACTCGTCGGCCCAAGGGTTCAAGGCAACCTGAATACGCACCATACGGTACGGCTCTGCGACAAGCGCAATCACGATCACGAGAATGCCGAAGATTAGCACGCCGATGATAAATCTGGGGTCGAGACCCGCAAACAACGCCATGCACATGAGGGTCAACAGGATGATCAGGACAGTACCGAAATCGGGCTGGATAAAGATCAGAAAGAGCGAAATGCCCAGGTAAATGCCCATCTTGCGAAGGAATTCGTTGATGTTGCCACCGGGCGAAAAAAAGCGATCAAGCATGATAGCCGAATACGCAATGGCAAATGGCTTTAAAAACTCGGAAGGCTGGAACTGAATGCCGGCGATGTTGAGCCAGCGCGTGGCGCCACGGCTGCCGCTGCCCACCAAGAACACCAGAAACAGTAGCCCTATCATGCCTATGAGGAAGATCCTGAGCACATCCTCCCCAAACCAGCTGTCCGGCAAAACGCGCACGATGGCAATCAACGCCAGAACACCAACCACGGCAAAAGCGGCCTGTCGACCCAGAAAAAACGTCGCCGAGCCATTCTCGTGCAGCGCCTCGACCGAAGACGCCGAGTACACCATCAGCAGGCCAAAGCATACCAAGGTAAACAAGCAGGCCATGAATATCAAACGGGGGCGCATGATACGGGCGGGAACGCCGGCAATATAGCGTTCGCTAAACGACTGCCCGCCGCGGCTGGAACGCGGTGTGGTGCGACGTGAGGAAGCACGGTCCGAGTCGGGCCTCCTCATACCTTGTCGGGGGCTCTCCTCTCTCACCGCAACCCCTATTCCATTTGTGATTTCGCTGCAGCGGCAAGCTGGGCCACGTAGTCCTTAAACACGCGGCCGCGCTCCTCATAGCCCGAGAACTCATCGAACGAAGAGCAGGCAGGAGAAAGTAAGATCACGTCACCACGGCTCGACAGCGAACGGGCGACGTCCACGGCGTCGCGTAGGTCATCCGCCTGGGCGATATCCACATCGCCATCGACATCGGCCTCGTCCATAGCGGCGGTGAAGCGCTCGCGCGCATCGCCAAAGCAGACGACCGAGCGCACGTTGTCCATAACGACGCGGGCAAAGTCCGCAAGCGGCGTACCCTTATCGTGGCCGCCGAGCAGCAAGATCACGTCGTCATCGGGAAATGCCGTCAGTGCCTTCTCGACCGCATCGGTGTTAGTCGCCTTGGAATCGTTGACGTAGCGCACGCCGTCAATCTCGCCACACGGCTCCACGCGGTGCTCGAGCGGCTGGAACGAGGCCAGACCGCGGCAGACACCGTCGACATCGGCACCGACTGCCAAGGCAGCCGTGGCAGCGCACAGGGCATTGATAACATTGTGATGGCCCGAGATCTTGAGCTCGGATGTAGCGATGAGCGGGGTCTCGACACCCTTCAGACGCACGATCATCTTGCCATCGCGCACAAAGGCGGCATCCTCGCCCTCAGGCTCGTCAAAGGCAACCTTGCAGATGCGACGACCCGGCGTGTAGATGTACTCATCGAACTCGTGAATGCCGGCGTCTTCGACGTCGACAACCACCAGATCGTCATCGACCATATTGTCAAACAGTTTGATCTTGGCAAGCGCATAGTTCTTATGACTCTTATGCCAGCCCAAGTGGTCGGGAGTGATGTTGAGCAGCACCGCCACGCGGGGGTGGAGCTCGGTTGTCGTAGCAATCTGATAGCTCGAGAGCTCAGCCACAAACCACTCGTTGTGGGCTCGGCCGTCAATCTCGTTGACCGGCGGCTCGCCGATGTTGCCGACAGCAACGCTGGCCTCGCCGGCAGCCTTAAGCAGATAATCAGTCAGCGACGTGGTGGTCGTCTTGCCGTTGGTGCCCGTGATGGCAATCCAGTTATCGGGCGACAGGCGATAGGCAAACTCGGGCTCACCCATAATCTGGGCGGCATGCTCGCGCCCAGCCTTAAAGAAGCCCGAGAACTCCGAGATGCCCGGGCACGTCACGCATACGTCATAGGCGCCCTCGACCTGTTCGGTCCCATAGACAAACGACGCACCAGCAGCCTCGAGCGCACGCGTGGCGTCATTGGGCTCAGAGGTGCCACCGCCATACACGGTAACGGCACTTACGCGCTCGGGATGTGCCAGCGCCCAGCGGGCGACATCGAGACCGGATTTGCCCTGACCCAAAACGAGCAGGCTAAAGACATCAGCAAGAGGCATGAAAGACCACTATCCCAACTGGAAGAACAGAGCAAGGCCAACGGCACCAAAGGCAGCAGCGATAATCCAAAAACGGATGACGACCTTGGTCTCGGCCCAGCCCTTCTTTTCGAAATGATGATGGATGGGCGCCATAAGGAAGACGCGCTTGTGCGTAAAGTGGAAGTAGACAACCTGAATCATGACCGACAGGGTCTCAACGATAAACAGGCCGCCGATGATAAGGGAGACGACCTCGGTGTTGGTCATGATGGACGTGCAGGCAAACGCGGCGCCCAGGGCAAGCGAGCCGGTATCGCCCATAAAGATGCTCGCCGGATAGCAGTTGAACCACAGAAAGCCCAAGCAGGCACCGGCACACGCGGTGCAGAAGATGGACAGGTTCACGTCTCCGTGCAAAAACGCCATGGCAGCCATGGCGAGCATGGCAATCATGGAGGTGCCGCCAGCAAGACCGTCAAGGCCATCGGTCAGGTTCACGGCATTAGAAAGACCGGCGATCATCAGCCAGCAAAAGACAATGTAGAGCCACGGGAACGAAAGGCCGCTGATGGTGGTCGAAAGCACGCCAAGGTCAATCGTCAGGCCGCCGGGAAAACGAATCTCGGGGGCGACGCCGCACCAGTTAACGGCAAGTACCGTAAAGGTGACACAGATAATGGTTAGGCCGATCATCTTGGCATGAGGCGTCAGACCGAGCGAGCGCCCATGCGTAACGGAGGTCAGGTCGTCGATCAGGCCCAGCACGCCGGTCGCCAGCGTGGCGAGCAGCACGAGCACGAGCTCGGTGGTGAGCTTGCCCATCAGCAGGCAGGTCAGCGAAATCGCAACAAGGATGATGACGCCGCCCATGGTCGGCGTACCCTGTTTAATCAAATGACGCTTGGGGCCGTCGGCTCGGACCTGTTGGCCGATACCCTCGACCTTCAGCAGCTTGATCCACCACGGCATGAGCAGCAGCGCAATGGCAGCGGCGATGCCAAGCCCCAAAAAAGCCTGATACGTTGGATACGAGGGATTGCCGAACATGGGCTAGCACACACCTTCCACAAAGCGGTCGAGCTCAACAAAGCGGGAACCCTTGACCAGTACAACATCATGTTTTTCAAGCGCGCCGCCCATGCGGTCGAGCACCTGCTGATAATCGGAGAACACCTGGATGCGGTCCTCGTCCATGCCCATCATGCGCGCGGCATCGGCCATAAGCTGGGCCAGCTCACCACCCACGCACGCCAGCATGTCGAGCTTCTTGGCGGCGGCATAGGCGCCCACGAGCTCA
>DBEXKF010000045.1:0-7263 GCA_048175045.1 Collinsella sp. | reverse complement strand
GCAAGGTCCTTGACGCCAACGGAGGCGATGCCCTCGACATCCGACACGGCGCGCGAGACGATGGCGGTCAGAACATCGGGCGAAATGCCGATGCCGTCAATCTTGATTTCCTGGGGCATGAGTCCTCCTAGAAGAGTTGGTTGCTAGACGCGGGAGACGAACTTGCCGTCGCGGGTGTCAACCTTGATGACCTCGCCCTCGTTGAGGTACATGGGGACCTGGATGACAGCGCCGGTGTCGATCGTGGCCGGCTTGGTGGAACCCTGGACGGTGTCGCCCTTAAAGCCCGGGTCGGTCTGGACGATGGTGGTCTCGATGAACATCGGCGGGGTCACGCCCATGAGCTCATCGTCGGCGAAGAGCAGCTGGCAGATGTCGTTCTCGCGCAGCCACTTGGAGTTCTCGCCCACCATGTCCTCGGGAACGGGAACCTGCTCATAGGACTCGTTGTCCATGAAGATATAGTCGGTGCCATCGTTGTAGAGGTACTGGAACTCACGGGTGGTGAGCATGACGCTCTCGAACTTGGTGCCGGCGTTGCAGGTGTTCTCGACGACACGGCCGCTCTTGATGTCGCGGGTCTTGTAGCGCACAAACGCGCCGCCCTTGCCCGGCTTGACATGCTGGAACTCGACGATGGTGTAGACCTTGTCCTTGATGCGGAGACCGAGGCCGTTCTTGAAGTCGGCGGTGGAAATGGTAGGCATAGCGACCTTTCTTGTTATGGGCAGAACGCACAAGCGTCCAAATTACATACGACAGAAATTATACACTTGCAGACGGCGCCTGCGGCGAGCGCATAAAAAGAGAACGCGGGGCGTCCGAATCAATCCGGACGCCCCGCCCCAAACTATCTACTGAAGTAAACTAGCAGTCGATAACGTGCAGGTCGTGCGGGGTCTTGGTGAAGGGCTCATAGCCGTTCTCGGTGACCACGCCGTAGTCCTCCAGGCGCACGCCGCCCACGCCGGGCAGGTAGACGCCGGGCTCCATGGTGATAACCGAGCCGACCTCGA
This sequence comes from Collinsella sp., assembly GCA_048175045.1. GTDB lineage: Bacteria > Actinomycetota > Coriobacteriia > Coriobacteriales > Coriobacteriaceae > Collinsella. Next base: position 6,247 of record DBEXKF010000045.1, on the reverse strand, counting down.
TGATATTCTTGCTGCGGTTAAAGTTGGGCAGCTCGTGGATGTCAATACCGACGCCGTGGCCCAGGCCATGATTGTAGTAATCGCCATAGCCGGCATCGCCGATGATCTTCTTGGAAAGCTTGAAGATGTCGTTGCCCTCAACGCCCGGATGGATGGCGGCGACGCACTCCTCGTGCGTACGGCGCACGAGTGCGTACAGGTCGAGCTGCTCCTGGGTGGGCTCGCCCATCACGACAGTGCGCGTCATGTCGGAGCGGTAATCGCAATAGCCCGCGCCGTAATCCATAAGAACGAAATCGCCCTTCTCGATCACGCGGTCGCTCGGCACGGCATGCGGGTTGGCGGTGTTGGGGCCGCTCGCGACGATGGAACCGAAGGCCAGGCTGTCGGCACCGTTGGCGAACATAAAGTTCTCGAGCTCGTTGCGTACCTGCTTCTCGGTCATACCGGGCTTAATAAAGCCGAGCATGTGCTGGAAGGCGGCATCGGTGATCGACTGCGCATGGCGCATGAGCTCAATCTCCTCGGCGTCCTTGATGGCGCGCATCTTGCGGATATCGTCGTGCATCAGCGGCAGCATACAGGCGACGGAACGGTCCTCCAGGCCGCGCTGAATACCCTGGTAGAAATTAATCTGCATATCGTCCTCGACAGCGCAGACGCGGCATTTGTTGGCCGCGATCTTGCCGGCGACCCAACCGGGGATGGTGCCCTCATCCATGTCGTAGACCCAGGGGCTGCCGGCTGGCGTGTTCTCCTCAAAGCTGTTGAGGTAGCGCGAGTCGGTGTGGAACAGGCACTGGTCGGCCGTAATAAACGCAGCGTGCGGGAACTCGAAGGTGTAGTCGAAGACGCCCTTCACGCCCGTAAGCCAACGAAGGTTGGCCTCGTCGCGCACCACGATGGCGTCGTAGCCACGCTCGACCATCAGGGCACGGACACGCTCGATACGACCGGCAGGACCGGAAGCAAACTCAGACATGCAGATTCCTTTCTTGTTGTCTCAATATAGACGGGACGGGTCTCAACCGAACGACGGAATCGCATGCGATCCGCAACCGATTGAAAACCCGCCCCTCAACATGATACGAAAGACGATGGAAGTCAATAAATCTTAGAGAAGTTCTTTACGAGAAGCCAAGTAGGCGTGAGCATGGCGCTCAAGAACCTCGTCCTCGACGCTCGTTAGGCGAATGGCGCCGAGCGCCGCGGGCAGCGGCAGCATGCTGCGGTTCGAGCGGACAAACTGCTGTCTGCGGAACTCCTCGATATATGCGGCAGGCTCCAGATCGAAGGCAAGTTCCTCGATGCCAAAGTCCTCCAGGCAGTCATCGAGATCAAACACATAGTCGATATCGAAGTCGCAGGCATCGTGTGCTAGGCGCGCCTCAAAGCGCATGCCCTCGGACAACAGCTGGTAGGCAGGGACCTGCGAAGCGGCATCGCCCAAGCAAGCGCGCAGGGTGCGCTCCCCCGTCTTGCCAAAATCGAGCGCATGGCGAGCGCTCGGGTTCGTGGCCGTCAGCACGTCCTTGCGGGCAGTCTGAGACCATTGAACGGCATTGACGAGTGCGACCTCCTCGCCCGCGAGAATCTCGGGGACGGTCTCAGTAAACTGATTCCAGCGGGACTTGCTGCTCGAAAGCATGGTGCCAACAAGTACCGCATAGCCGAACTTGAGGTCCTCGGTTTCCGCCTCGCGAACAAGGTCGAGATCACACACAACCAAGCCCGGTTCGGGACGGAACGCGATAGCGGGAAGCGCATTGGCCAACGAGGCGACGAGCGGCTTCATGGTCGTCGCGACCGTGAGCATGGCGTCGAAGGTCGTCGGCAGCAGCGCGCACTCGGTTCGGCCACACCACTGGTTGGCGCACCAGCCAACAACCGAACAGATTGCGGCATCGCCAACAGCGACAACCAGATCGTCGCAGGTGATGCGGTTGGCAGACAGGGCGCCAAAGATAGCATCGGCGTCGGCCAGCGTGGCACCAGCAGGCGAAACCTCGAGGACGAGCAGCGACACGGCAAAACCGGCGTCGACCAGCGCATGCTCGACGACCTCACCAAAACGCTCGGATGTGGCGTCGTTCCAAACCACCATCGCGCGCTTAGGCTTGCCCACGGCCGAGGCAAACATGCGCGGCAGCTCATCGAACGCGCCCAATCCGACGCGGACATCGACACTGCGGTTTTGGAAATTGATCAGTTGACGGCGAATCATAGCAGTCCACGCTCCAAAAGCATCTCGGCACAAAGGTAGGAAACGTCCTCGAAGGACTTGTTGCGAATATCAAGGGTAATATCGGCGGCCTGGCGATACAGCGGACGACGATGCTCAAACAGGCGCGCGGCATGCTCGGGCGAACGGAAATCGGGGCGCGTGTCGGACCGACGAATCTGGCGAATCGAATCCTCGAAGTCGCCCTCGAGGTACACGCACGTACCCATTTCGTGCATCAGCTCAATATTCACCGGCGTCTCGACGATACCGCCCCCGCACGAAACCAACAGGCTGCGCTCGCTTTGGAGCGAACGGAGCGCCGAGGTCTCGAGCTCGCGAAAACGATCCTCGCCCTCGGTCTCAAAAATCTCGGTTACCGACTTGCCGCAACGGCGCACGACCAGGCGGTCGGTATCGATAAAACGCCGCTTGAACATAGTGCCGACGTTGCGCGCAAGCGTCGATTTGCCCGCGCCCAAAAAGCCGATAAAGAAGATATGGTCGCAGCCGTGTTTGATGTGCTGAGACATGGCGAAACCTATTCCTCGCAGGGAAGGTCGCGCAGGGCCCGGCGCTCAAAGATACGGAAGATCTGCGTGTACCACAGGTCCTGGGTTGCCTGCGGCTTAACCAGGATAGTATCGACGCCGGCAAAATTGCCGCTCCACACGTCCGTGTAGAGCTGATCACCGATCAGCACCGCCTCGTCGGCCGTGGCGCCGAGGCGCTTAAGACCCGCCTTGAGGGCAAACGGCGCCGGCTTCATGGCGTGGCTAATGGCCTCGAGTCCCAGCTCGAGTGCAGAGCTCATGACCTGGTCGCGATGCCAGTTGTTGGACACCATGCACAGCTTAAAGCCTTTGGCGCGGGCGGTATCGAGCCAAGCGGAAACCGCGGCGGGAACCTGCTCGGTGTCGCGCGGCACCAGGGTGTTATCGCGATCGAGCAGAATGGCGCGTTTGCCGTCGGCCCACAGGGTATCAAGGTCGATGCGATCGACCGAGGCAACGTATCGTTTGGGGCTAAAAATCCTCATGATCAATTCCAAGACTGTTGATGCTCTTCGTAGGTTTGCGAGAAGTACTCCTCGTCCTGCGTAATGTAGAAATACAGGTCATCGGAGTCGGTCGGCTCAAGGGTAGCCTTGAGCGCCTCGAGCGACGGAGAGCAGATGGGCGTGGGCGGCAGGCCCTCATGCTTATAGGTGTTATACGGGCTATCGCTCTGCAGGTCGTCGGCGGTAACCTCGCCGCCGGTGACATACATCATGGTCGCATCGCTGTTGAGGTAACGCAGGCCATCGAGCTTGCCCGCCAGACGGTTATAGAAAACCGATGCCACATGCGAGCGCTGATCGGCGTTGAGGCCCTCGCGCTCGACAATCGAGGCAAGGTTAACGATGTCGTAATCGGACATCTCCACGCCATAGCGCTCCTTGATCTTGGCCTCGCAGCTGGCAAAGTCAAGCGACTTATACTCGGCGTTGAACTGGTCAAGCATAACGCGAATCACATCATCGGCGCTTGGGTCCTTACCCAGCGAATACGTCTTGGGGAATAGGAAGCCCTCGAGCGAATCGTTCGCGGCGTCTTTAAGGAAAGCGTAATCATTCACATAATTGCTCGCCTTAGCCCGGTTAAGGAAGTCTTCCTTAGAAATGCTGTCGTACGCCTTGGCCACGCGGTCGGCGACCTGATCGACCGTCAGGCCCTCAGGAATCGTGAGCGCATCGGAGCCGGCGTTGGGACCTTCCATAAGCTGCTGGACGACCTTCGTGGCGTCCATAAGCGTGGTAAACGAATACTTACCCGGCTTAAGCGACATATCGGCGTTGAGCTTTTTGACCGCCGCATAATAATCCTTGGGATCTTCGACGATATGGTTCTCGGAGAGAATCGAAGCGATGGTATCACCCGAAGCACCATCGGGAATCGTGATAGTAACTTGCTGGCCAGCAGCGACTTTCGCATCCTCACCGCCAAAGAAGCCCTTGACGGCCGGCACGACAAAGAAAACGATCGCGACAAGCGCAAGCACGGCGACGACGCCACCGATAATCATAGGCACCGGGGAGCTTTTCTTTTGGGCACCACGGCGGGCGTGCGTGTTATAGCTCGAGCGCGTGGCCGGAGCAACGCCGTGCGAGCCATGAGCATGATGTGCGTAGGAGCGTGATTGCGGGGCCTGCCCCTGCGTGCGCTGGGCAGGAGCCTGCTGCTTAAAACGAGCGCCGCCAGCGGGCTGCGCGGGACGAGCGGCGAGCTGTTGAGCAGCACGCTGAGTAGGCCGAGCCGAACGCTGCGTCGGCTGCGCCGAGCGCTGGCCAGGCTGAGCAGGGCGCGGCACGGGCTGCCGTGTACGATTCTGCTGGCGCGGATCGGAAGCGCTAGGCATGCTGAACCTCCTCGTTTTTACGATCGAGCCATGTCTGCAAGAACAGGCTAGCGGCGATCATGTCAATCTTGCCCCTCATCTGCTTTTCGTTGAGCCCCTGCTCTCGCAGGATTCGCTTGGCCTCCTGCGAGGACAGACGCTCGTCCTCAAACTCCAGCGGAAGGTCGAGCTCGTCGGCAATCTTTTGGGCCACGGCGGCGACGCGCTCGGCCTGGGGGCCGGGTTCACCGGCCATGGTCAAAGGACGTCCGCTTACCAGGATATCGGGCTCATAGTCCTCGACCAGGTAGCGAAACGTCTTTGCCATACCGGTGACCTCGGCAGCCGGAAGCACCTTGACAGGCATTGCCATCTTGCCATCACGACTCGAGACGGCAATGCCAATCCTGGTCTCCCCTATGTCCAGTGCGAGCGCGACCACAGCGACTACTTAGGTTCTTAGGCGCCGAGCGCGGTCTTGGCGGCCGCGAGGGCATCGGCGATACCGGCGGCGTTCTTGCCACCGGCCTGGGCCATGTTGGGACGACCGCCACCGCGACCGTCGACCAGGCCCGCAATCTGCTTGATCACGTTACCGGCGTGGAAACCGGCCTTCACGGCGTCATCGGAGCCGGCAGCGAGCAGAGCCGGGGTGCCCTTCTCGGTCACGCTGGCAACGACGCAGGCGACGGGGCCGGCGACCTTCTGGTGCACGGTATCCCAAACGTTGCGCAGGTCGGCAGCCTCAAGGCCCTGGAGCTCAGCGACGACGAGTTTGTAGCCGTTCAGCTCGACAGCGCCGTCGATGGCGCTGGAGATCGCATCGGAGGAGCCACCGGTGAGCGCCTTCTTGAGCTTGCCGGAAGTCTCGCGCAGCTCGGCCTGCAGGTTCTCCACGCGGGCGGGAACCTCGTCGACACGGCACTTGAGCGCAGCGGCGGCGGCGTCGACGAGCGCCAGACGGTCGGCCATGTAGTCGAGAGCGCCCTTGGAGGTCACGGCCTCGATACGGCGGACATTCGAGCCCGTGGAGGACTCGGAGATGATCTTGAACAGACCGATCTCGGCGGTGTTGGCGGCATGCGTGCCACCGCAGAGCTCGCGGGAGAACGGCTGGTCCTCGGCGCCTACGGAGACGACGCGGACGACGTCGCCGTACTTCTCGCCAAAGAGGGCGACAGCACCGGCGGCCTTGGCCTCGTCGATGCCCATGACGCGGGTCACGACCGGCTTGGAAGCGAAGATCTGCTGGTTGACCAGGTCCTCGACAGCCTTGAGCTGCTCGGAGGACAGGGCCTCGAAGTGCGTAAAGTCAAAGCGAAGGTGCTCGGGCGTCACCAGCGAGCCGGCCTGGGAGACGTGCTCGCCCAGGACCTGCTTGAGGGCGGCGTCGAGCAGGTGCGTGGCGGTGTGGTTGCGGCGCAGGAAGCCACGGCGCTCGGCGTCGAGCGCGGCGGTAACAGCGGCACCGACAGTCAGCGTGCCATCGGCAACGTGCGCGACGTGGGCATACAGGCCGTTGTGGTTCTTGGTGTCGGCAACGGTCAGAACAACGCCCTCGGCGGAAAGCTTGCCGGCATCACCCTGCTGACCACCCATCTCGGCATAGAACGGGGTGCGGTCGAGCACAACCACGACGTCCTCGCCGGC
>DBEXKF010000044.1:0-3201 GCA_048175045.1 Collinsella sp. | reverse complement strand
AGCATCAGGGTAGCGCTGCGACGCGGAAATCGCGCGCCGTTGCCGCGCCCCGCAGTGCCCGCTTCCCCCGAGAACAATTATCAGTGCAGGTAGATGGCTTGCGGATTTTGCGAAAAGTCGGTTATGGTCGACCCGTGCGGGTTAAACGTAGTAGATAGGCCGTTTTTGTGGCGAAGCCTTGGCAGGATGCGGCAAAGGGGTTGTCCCTTTGCCGCATTGCCTAGTCTAGGCGGAGCGGATCGTGGGGGTAGGCGTTGAGAATCTCGACGCCGTTCTCGGTCACCAGGGCCAGGTCCTCGATGCGGACGCCGGTGCGGCCGGGGAGGTAGATGCCCGGTTCGATGGAGAACGTCATGCCAGGCTCTACGACTTGATCGTTGACGAGCGAGACGTCGCCCGGCTCGTGGTCCTGCAGGCCGATCGAGTGTCCCAGGCGATGTGTAAAGTACTGCCCATAGCCCGCATCCTCAATCACATCGCGCGCGGCGCGGTCCAGGTCGCACATGCGCACACCCGGTGCGATGAGTGCCTCGGCGGCCTCGTTGGCACGGCGCACGATGTCGTAGATACGCGCCGTCCCCTCGTCCGGCTCGCCCCAAAAGAACGTGCGCGTCATGTCCGAGCAGTAGTTGCGACGACGCCCGCCAATGTCGAACAGCACCACGTCGCCGCGCTTGAGCACGGTGTCGTCGGGCTCGTGGTGCGGGTCGCCGGCATTAGCACCAAAGCTCACGATGGGCGGAAAGCTAAAGCCCTCGCAGCCGTGCTTGCGATACAGGCCGAGCATCTGGTCGGCAATCTCGCGCTCCGTCACGCCTTCGTGGACGAGCTTGATAACATCGGCCATCACGGCATCGTTAGCGGTCGAGGACGCGCGCATAAGCTCCTGCTCGGCGGCATCCTTGTAGGTGCGCGCGGCGGTGACGGCAAAGTCGCCCAGGAAAAACTCGCTCGCGGCGCGGCGATCCATAAGCGGCATCAAAAAGCCGGAGCGCATAACGGTGTCGATGCCCAGCGGTTTGGTCGGATCGACCTCGCGAACGATGGCGTCGGCCACGACGTCAGTATCGGTGTGATAGGCCACGCGGGCATTGTCGTACTCGGGCAGCTGATGCAGCGCGTTGACCAAGATCACAGGTTCGCTATCGCGTGCGAGCAGCACGCCGCAAAAACGCTCGAACATATCGGCATAAAAACCGGTCAGATAGTAAATCGACCACGGGTCGTTTACGAGCAGCTGTGCGCCGGGGTGCTGAGCCTCGAGCGCATCGAGCACGCGCGCCACACGCTGGTCATCGACATGTGCCATGAAACATCCTTTCGCTAGGGTGCCACCATGGTATCCCAAGCCCGGCACATAGGGACGTTCCTTTTATGCCGGCACCTTGGGACACTCCTTAGCATGGGCTGTCTAGCGAACGTTCGGGCAAAAGTAGCTAAAAGAGGCCCGTCCCAAATGGGCTGGTTTCAAAAGTATGGCGGATTACGGGGCTGGACCTGTATTACTTGACCATGGCAAAAATCGCGAAATTAAAACCGCATGTAGATGGCTTGTCAAAAATTGAAAATGGCCGGTATGGATGGGGGTCTCCGAATCGGCCCCGTAATCCGGCATAGTTTGAAATGGCACTAAAGTAGGCACAAGCTGAATACCGATTCCAAGGATAGTTGCGGTGGAATAGTTCCTGGATGCCGGGGTTTTGGCGGAAATCAGGAACTATTTCACCGCAAGTGAGGAGGGGTGGGGTGGATGGCGGGGTAGCTAAAAGAGCCCCGTCCCTAATTAGCTACTTAGACTCGGTCGATGTCCATGCTGGCGATGAGGTCGATGTTGGTGTCTAGGAGGTTCTCTAGCACGACGTCGCCCATGCGGATGGGGGCGTTGACGACTAGGCCTCGGATGAGGTTTATGGCCTGGGCGTGGAGTGCCAGCGGGATGGCTTCGGCCGTGCGCACGGGCAGCAGCGCCTCGTCGCCGCCGGATACGGCCACAGTTGTGGTGAGCACGCGCATGGGGCAGGTGAGTTCCTGGTGTGCGAACTTATCACCGCGCGGGCAGCTGTTGCCGGTCACGGAGCGGACCTCTACCACGGAGCCATTGGCATCACGCTTGACCTCCACGGTTAGGAGGCACTCGGATGGGCAGGTGGTGCAGTTGAACTGCAGCGTATCGATTGCGTTATTGCTCATGTGCTATGCCTCCTCGATGGGATCGACGGACAGGACAATCTCGCTGGCACCCAGGTCGAGTGCGCGTTGAATCACCTTTGCCGTCAGCGGGAAGCTTTCCATTACGCTCGGTTTAAACGGCCGGACCTTGCCGGCGAACAGTTCCTCGCCGTCGGCCAAGATCCTCACGCGGGCGGCGTCGACGGGTCGGCGCACGCGGAAGTTGAGTTTGGTGAGTGCCGCAGCCGTAATGCGTCCCGGCAGCGCGTAGCCCGCGATGCCGGCAGGGGAGACCGTGAGCTCCCAGCCCGTGTCTGCAGCGTACGCCTCGGCGCCGCCCAACGCCCACGCCGCCGCAGCCGCACCGGCACGCTCGGACTCGGTCGTCACGTTGTCGGCCAGGTCGTGTACGTGCAGCACATTGCCGCAGGCCAAGATGCCCGGCCCGCCCGTTTGCAGGCTCTGGTCCACCACGGCGCCGCGCGTGCGCGGGTCAAGCTCCACGCCTGCGGCAACCGAAAGCTCGTTCTCGGGAATCAACCCCACCGATAGCAGCAGCGTGTCGCACGGAACGATGCGCTCCGTCCCGGCAATGGGCGCTAAGTGCTCGTCGACCTGGCTCACCTCGACGGCTTCCACGCGGCCGTGCCCGATCACGCGCGTGACTGTGGTAGACAGATGCAGCGGAATGCCAAAGTCGTCCAGGCAGTTCTTGACGTTGCGGCGCAGACCGTTGGCGTACGGCATGAGCTCGTACACGCCCTCGACCGAAATCCCCTCGAGCGTGCAGCGACGTGCCATGATCAGCCCGATATCGCCCGAACCCAAAATGACGGCGCGCGAGCCGGGTTTGAGGTTTTCGATATTGATGTATCGCTGCGCTAGGCCGGCCGTAAAAACGCCGGCGGGACGGCTGCCGGGGATCTTGATCTCGCTGCGGGTGCGCTCACGGCAACCCATGGCAAGGACGACCGCGCGTCCGGTAAGCTGCAGCATGCCGGTAGGGCTCATGAGCGTGACGGTATGGACCGC
>DBEXKF010000043.1:0-2346 GCA_048175045.1 Collinsella sp. | reverse complement strand
CACGGCCACCGCGATCGTCACGACCGCCGCGAGGACCGCGGTCCTCGTCCAGGCCCATGGCGACGAGCGGAGCAATGACCTTATCGAGAGCGGCCATCAGCTCGGTGGCCTCCTCGTAAGAAAGCTCGGGCAGGAGCTTCTCCTTCTTGTTGGCAAGCTCGACCAGGCCCTCAGCGGCATCCTCGGCAGCGAAGACGACAATCTTGCGCATATCGCCCTCGGCGTCGTCGATTCGGCCGACCAGATCGGCAGCCTCGGCCTCGGCCATCAGGCCATCGAGCTCACGAAGGCGCATGCCCAGCAGGTCAGACATTTCCTTCTGCTCCATCTTGGGCTTGAGGTCAAGAAGCTTGATGGCGCGCTCGATGTTCGCCATGCGCTCGGCCTTGGCCTCCTCCTCCTTGGAAATAGCAAAGCGACGGCTACGCAGCAGGCGGGCGGCCTTCTGCATCTTGTCCATCAGCTCTTCGTCATCGTAATCAACGGCGGCCTCGACAACCTCGGCCTCCTCCTCGGCGGAAACCTCGTCAGCAGCCTCAACCTCGGCAGCTTCGGTCTCCACGGTCTCGACTGCCTCGACCTCGGCAGCCACGGTCTCGTTCTCGGTCTCGTTCATGATCTCTTCGTTCTCAGACATGAGACTCCTTCTTGGCCCTCTCGGGCATCATCGCCCCATTCGCGGGGCCCGTCGCGCACTCTTTGCGCTTTAAACATTCATGCCTCTCGGCAAAACGTCCATTAGTTTATGGTGTCGCCATCCAATCTAGCTGCAGAATCTATGTGTACACATTAATGCGACATGTGTGACTCGCGACGAGCGTACACCAGCGACGTCGCGAACCCGACCACGGCAATTGCAGCCGCCACGCGCACGGCAGCTGCAAATCCAATCGCCTGGGCAACGTCGGTCGCAGCGCCAGCGGCGCCGGCAGTCGCCGCAGAACTCGAGAGCAGGCCGATAAACAGCGACGGGCCAAACGATGCGGCAATCATATTCCACGTGTTAAGCAATGCCGTTCCGTGAGGATGTTCAGCGGCGGGTAGCGTCTCCAAGCCGGCCGTCTGCGAGGGACTCAGCACCAGGCCGACTCCGGCATACACCACAACGGTCAGCGCCACGACAACGCCGATGTTCATGCTTGCCGCCGTCATCGAGATGGCAATCTGCCCCACGGCAATCAGGGCAAAGCCGACCGGCAGCAGCGGCCATGCGCCACGGGCGTCCATCACGCGTCCGCCCACAATCGAGGTCACGGCGTTGCAGGCAATCGCCGGCAAAATGAGCAGGCCCGCAACAAGTGCGGTCATGCCGTATGCGCCCTCAAAATAGAGCGGCAACAAAACGCTCATCGAGAACGTCGTCATCATCAACACCACCACAAGCAGGCACGCAGGCCAAAAACGAACGCTCGCCATGGGACGCACGTTAAGCACCGGATGCTCGAGCTTGAGCTGGCGGGCCGCAAATAGGCCGAGCAGCACAATGGCGGCGAAGAGCGTCACGATGCCGGCAATCAGATCGGTCGAGAACTCGCCTACGGAATACACAAATGCCGTAATGCCGGCGGCGAGCAAAACAACCGACAGACTATCGAGCGTGGTGTTCGAGCGCTCTCCGACATTCTGAACATGCTTTACGCCCGCTGCAGCGACCGCAATGCCGCCCACCAGCGGCACTACAAACACTGCTCTCCAGCCAAACAACGTGCACATAAGACCGCTGATCACGGGTCCAAACGCCGGTCCTAGCGTAATGCAGGCACCGCCCAGGCTCAGATACAGACCGAGCTTCTCGCGCGGAGCGCAAGACAGCACCACGTTCATCATGAGCGGGAACAAGATGCCCGATCCCGCAGCCTGCAAAATACGACTTGGCAGCAAAACGCTAAACGACGGAGCGATCAGGCACAGGACTTCGCCGGCGACCATGCATCCGCATGCGAAAAACAGCAGCTTGCGCGTCGAGAAACGGCCGGACAGAAATGCCATGATGGCCGTAAAGATCGACGTCACGATCATGTAGCCCGAAACGAGCCACTGCGCCTTGGTGGCACTCACCGAAAAGGCCGCCATAATGTCGTGCAACGCCACGTTAATGATGTTCTCGTTAAACGCGGCGACAAAGGCTGCAAGATACATTACGACGAGAATCGCCGAGGCCGTCGACGGTGATTGAGTTTGCTTTTGGGATTTGGTCCCCATGAAATTCCTTCCTCTTGGAACGACAGCCGCATCGCCCCAGAGGAACAGCCCAGGGCGAAAAAAGAGCCCTAGACTTACGCCAGACGCCGTACACGACGAGTCTGACAACATGGTCCAACGTCGAAAGATTGTAACGCGGACGCA
>DBEXKF010000042.1:0-5725 GCA_048175045.1 Collinsella sp. | reverse complement strand
TTCCAACTCCTCGACAGCAATCACGAACCTGTCTCACAAACTTGCTGGTATCCAGCACATAACGTAATGGACACCTTTACGACTGACGCGACCGGCACCGTCACACTGCCCGAATCGCTCATGCCGGGCACCTATTATGTACGCGAAACCTCGGCCAAAGAGCCCTATCTTGTCGGCGAAGAGATCGAGGTAAACATACCCGCCGACATGAACCTAACGCCCGTTGCAATCGCCTCGTATTATGACCACGCCGCGACCGGAAACATCAGGATCGTTAAAACCGATGGCATAGACGGCAGCAGCCTCGCGGGCGCCGTCTTTGAGATCCGTGCCTCGGGTGATATCGTGCGCCCCGACGGTAGCATTGCCGCGCTCGACGGTGAGACCGTCGCGACCGTCACGACGGATGAAACTGGAGAAGCACGCGCGGACAACCTCCCACTGGGATCTGGCACCGCACGCTACGAGGTTGTCGAGACTCAAGCGCCGGCAGGCTTCTTGCTCGATCAGACAACCCATATTGTCGACCTTACTTATGCCGACCAGAAAACACCCGTTGTAGAAGCACGGCTTAACGTATCCGACGATTACACCAAGGTTGATATCTCCAAGGTCGATGCAAGCGGTGAGCAGGAAGTGGAAGGCGCACAGCTCACCTTATATGGTCCCGATAAAACCGAAATAGACTCCTGGACCTCATCCGACAAGCCGCACCGCGTCGAACATCTTGCACCCGGCACCTACTCGTTGCGCGAAATGATGTCTCCGCGGACCTATGACCTTGCCGAGGAGATAACGTTTGAAATAAAGGATACGGGAGAAGTCCAATCTGTCGCGATGAAGGATGCGCCCATCGAGATCAAGGGGCAGGTCGACAAGCGTCAGGAACTTGTCCAACCTATCGAAAAGGGCCTGTTGGCTAACGGCGATGGTAAAAACCGTGCCGCGATGCAAACCAATACGGATGGGCTTTTCTCCTATACCATCGACGCTCGAAACGATTCAACTACCTGGGTTGATGAGTTCACAATTACCGATGATCTTGAGTGTGCCGAGGACGATACGGCGAGATTCGTCTCAATCGAAACCCCCGTCGCCATCGGCGACCTCAATGGTCTGTGCAACGTGTGGTATCGCACGACGCCGTTGGACTCGACAGACGTCGATGAGCCGGCAAACGCGACACTTGACGATGGGCACGAAAATCCTTGGCTTGAGTCCGACGAAGTAAGGGAAAGTCTGGGCGAGGATTGCCGCCTCGTCGATTACGACGGCTGGCACCTCTGGAAGGCGGATGTCTCGACCACGGAATCCACCACACTCGAGGCGAAAGAACTCGACCTTGCGTCCAATACCGTCGTAACGGGCATTCGCATTGAATACGGTGCGGTAGCCGCCGACTTTACGACTCGAAGCGATGCGGATTCTTGGACCCGCGATGATCTCAAAGATGAGCACGACGACCTTGACGATGCCAAAGCAATCCTTGGCACAGACGCTCGGGGCGCAGTCGTACACATGCAGGCAACGTCGGCTTATACGCCCCAAACCGCACTCACCAACAGCGCACGCGTCGATCTTTGCCGCAACGGTGGCGGCGATAAACTTGAGTCGCATGACGAGGACAGCGTCATTCAACGCTGTACCCTACCGCAGGACCTACCGGCAACAGGATCAGTTCCCATCGCCGCTTGCATCACCGCGCTCCTGACCTCGGGTGCCGCAGCCCTATGGTTCGCTCGCCTTAGGTCGATCCCAAAGAAGCGCTAGCGCGATGAAAAAGCGGGCGAGCCAGGGGACTGGCTCGCCCGCTTTCAATCATGTAAATCGCCGTATCTACTCTGCAGACGAAGATCCACCATCAACGATTGCCTGCTCGGACTCAGGAATCCCATCGGCACCCGTACTCTGTTCTTGCTCCACCTCTTCGCTGATTGCGGAGGCGGGGGTCGAGCCCTTCGCACCCACGATGTAGGCAGCCCCAAATCCTAACGCAATGGCAATCAAGGTCAAAATCACGTAGACAGGCCAATGGCGCTTAATATACGAAAACACGTTGACTCCTTAGAGCTCCGTCTACGAACGGCGGATAACCTCGGTCACGACCTCGGATACCGTGGCAATGTTCGTCGGGTTGACATTGTGGGGCAGGTCGTCCTCGGTACGAGCGCAAGCCAGACGCGTGCCGTCCACGCCGGCGATGGTGAGGGCTCGGCGGCTCGCCTCGAGCGCGGCATAGGCATCGGTCTTGGCATAGGGCATCTCGAGCGCGCCACAATCGACATGGAACGACTTGCACACCTTGCTGACCAGGTTCATGATGCGGCGATCGCCCTTGAGCAGCTGCTGTTCGCCCTCAACCGTCACCACCGAAAGCCTACCGGCGCCGACGGATTCAAGATTGATGAAGAATACGCCGCGGAGCTTATCGCGGTGCGAAGCCAAGAAGGCCTTCATGCCGGCGCCATCACAATCCGAGGCGCCCGTTGCCACAAACCAGATATCGTGACCGAGCAGCTCATCATCGCCCATAGAGGCGACAGCCGAGAGCATATCTTCGGAAGAAGCGCCATCGGAAGACGTAGCGCCGCCCTTCCAGCCATCGTTATCGTCCTCGAAGTTATCCCACGAACCGATACCGCGACCGGACTTCTTGGCATCGTAATCGTCTTCGACGCCCAGCCAGTCACTCATGCTGTCCTGCTCGTTTTTCTTTTTACGGCCGAACAGGCCACCCAGGCCGCGCTTACGAGACTTGGGTGCCGCCGGGGCGAGAGCCGAAATGGTCTCGATCGGCTGCGCGCCCGACGCAACGGGCATAGGAGGCGCAACGGGTGCCGATGTGGGTTCGGGACCCTGGGCAGTAGCAAAGGGGTCGTTGACCTGGGCAGAGGGATCGGGAAGGTCGAACAGCGACGTGCGAGACGCAACGTTTGCCTGCTTCATCGACGGCAGCGACGGATCGGGGACCGAAGCCAGCGGAGACGAAGAGGGCGCAGGCGACGGTGCCGACGCCGGATCGGGAACATTCATCTGCGGACGCGGTGATGCCTGGGAGGAAATCTGGGCCATAAGGGAATCGACCGTTTCGTCCTGGGTGGGAGCGACATCGGCAACCGTGGCACCGGAACCACTCGGGGTCGGCATGGTGAAAATCTGCGTGGAGTAAGGCCTCGACTCATCTGTCTCGGGAGCCTCGGAAACCGCAGGCACTTCCTCCTGCTCGGCCTCGGTCGACTCATCTTGCTCGGCTGCCGCGTATTGTTCTTCGTCAGAGTTGGCCTCGACGGGCTCGTCCTCGGCGGCATCTTGGATTTCGGCAGCATCAATAGGCTCGTCATCGTCCACCGCGTCGCCCTGTTCATCGGAAACAGGAAGGGGCTCGGCAATCGCGGTTCCTTGCTTTTCAAACGTTATCGTGGAATCGAACTTCGCGGCATCAAACGACATGGTGCTATCGACGTGCTGCTGGGCCTCGAAAGACGTCGTCGCCTCAACAACATCCGCGGACGTCGGTTGCTGGGACTCAAAGGACGTTGTAGCTTCGGCGGCGTCGACGGGCGCGGACTGCATAGCCTCGTTCTGCTCGAACTCTTGCGCCGCGAGCTCACGTGCCGCCTCGGCTGCCTGCTGCTGAGCGATAGCCTCCTGCTCGGCAGCCTCGCGTGCGGCAGCGCGCTTCTCCTCGAAATCGTCGACAAATTTCTTGCCCTTTGCAAGCGCACCCTTAAAGAAGTT
Source organism: Collinsella sp. (assembly GCA_048175045.1). Lineage (GTDB taxonomy): Bacteria > Actinomycetota > Coriobacteriia > Coriobacteriales > Coriobacteriaceae > Collinsella. The sequence continues at coordinate 1,987 of DBEXKF010000042.1, read as the reverse complement.
GGAAGCGCTGGCGCCAATCGACGAGAACGCTGATGCAATGTCGGCATGGGGCGTTGCCGCGGGAATCTCGGCAGAGAAATCAGTATCGCTCTCGTAAGACACGCGCCTCGGCTGTTCAACGTAATCGTCGTCAGACTCGTCCGCAACGTCTTGCACCGGCGCGGCGGGAGCCAAAATGTCCAGTCCTGCCGCGGGATCGATCGCGGACACCGCCTCGGGCTCGGCAACGGCAGCGGTAACCGCGGCAGACTCATCATCCACGGTGACAACGGGGGCAGGCTCGAGCTCAAACGTCGGCTCCTCGCCCTCCTCGTAATCGAGCGTGCAGGACTCGGGAAGCATTCCGAGCGCACGGATGGCATCCGAACCAAAGCGGATGTTGCCGGCGGCGTTGCGATAGAGCTTGGGCTCGGGCTCGACCGCGGCAGGTTCCTCCGCCGACTCGGCAGCGGGAACCTCGTCATTGAACTCTTCGGCCTGGACAGTCTGATTCTGATCCTCGGGCACGATGGCGCCGATCAGCGTCTCGTCGGCAGACGCACCCTCAAAGCCCTCGATCTGCTCGTCGAAAGCCTCACCCTGTTCGGGCTCGGTCTGAGCGCCGGGAGCAATCGGCTGACCGAACTCGTCCTCGGCGTAGGTAGGTTCTTCGTACTCGATGGTGTTGCCGTAGTCGTTTTGCTGCTGGGCCGCGGCATACTCCGCCGCCGCACGCGCCATTTCCTCGGCACGACGCTTCTGCTCCCCAAAATAGGTGTCGAACGGAACATCGTCGGGAAACTCGTTTTCGCCCTGGAAGGGAGCAACGTTGTCCATAACGCCGAGCATAGCGGCGACAGAAGACTTGTTGCACACCGCGCCGGACGTATAGGGAAGAATGTGGCGGTTAGAGATGATGTTTGCCGCGTTGGCAAGTGCAACGAGGGAAGCGAGGATCGCGACAATCCACAGCAGAACCTTGAGCGCGCCGGGAAGCGGCAGGATGCGCAGGATGGCAACGGCAGCAGGGGCGACCGTGGCAACAGGCAACAGCTTGGCGATAAGCGCACGATACGAAGCATAGGGCTCACGGGCGAGCAGCTCAGCACGGGGAGAGTCGTAGTGTGCGACAACGACCACCGGGCGGTTGCGCGGAGACGCGAGCGGACCCGAGGCTTTGTGGTAGGCGATGACATTTTGGCTCACGCCCGTCTTGCCCAGGCGCGAAACCACGGGGTGGCCCGTGCGCTCGAGCACGTAAAGAACGGCGCCGACAATGGCCAGCAAGGTGCCGACCAAGCCGACACCGCCGCCGATGCCCATCAGCAGGGCGCCGGCAAACGCAAGAATACCGGTAACGGCAAATGCCAATCTACTGGGCGCCGGAGCATTGAACTCCTGAACCTCGGGATCAAAGCCGTGGTTGCGGAAGATCTGAGCGATATCCTCGGCAGCCAAGCGCTCTTCTTCGCTGCATGCCGGCGTAATGCCGGTGTTCTGCAGCAGGTGGTTAATATAGTTCTGGGTGTTCGCCATGTGCGCTCCACATCCATAATCCGACAAATAGGCCCAATGCATGCACATTAGAACCGTATATAGTCGAAAGTATACCCCGAGCGAGCGCAAACGACCGAATTCGGGCCATCTTAACGCCCCGAGCGGACAAGGATATAGCCTAATCTCCATATCGGACTAAAATCATGGCAGCAAACCACCTTCTCATGCGAGGACCCTATGACGGCAAGCGACACGACCGCGACAATTAAAAAGGGGAATTCGGAGCCCAGTTTCGATAAAACGGCTCAGCGCATCCTCAATCTTTTCTTTGTGCTCAACAGCTCCCCCGAACCGCTGACGACCGAGCAGATCGTCTTGGATTCTGACCTGGGATATGGCTCGGGCAACATCGACTCGGATAAGCGCAAGTTTCGGCGCGATCGTGACAAACTGCTCGAGCGTGGCATCTTAATCAAGGAGGTTCGCCCCGCCGGCGCGCAGGAGACCGAGG
>DBEXKF010000041.1:0-13662 GCA_048175045.1 Collinsella sp. | reverse complement strand
AGCCGCCGCCAACACCTGCTATTACGAGTGCATGCGCGAGGTGGGTATGTCTACGGCCTCGGTGCTGCTCTACACCTCGCCGGTGTTTGGCGTCATGCTCGGCCGCGTGCTTTATCGCGAGGACGTGACCCCCAACAAGCTCGTTGCCATTGTCTTTAACATCGTTGGCTGCGTGCTTGCGGTGACCAATGGCGACCTTTCCGGTTTTCATTTTTCGGTTTGGGGCGTCACGTCGGGCGTGATTGCAGGCCTTTGTGGTGCGTCGCTCGCGGTGTTTAGCCGGATAGCAACCAAGACGGTCCACCCGCTGGCTGTCACGTTTTGGGGCTTTGGTTGTGGCGGTGCGGTTATGGCGGCTATCGCGGCTCCGTGGCCGGATGTCGCCGCGGCAATGTCGCCACAGCTGCTGCTGCTGTTCCTTGGCTTTGGACTCATCCCCACAGCCGTGGCTTACATCTTATATATGCAGGGTCTGTCCATGGGGCTCGAGACATCGAAAGTTCCCGTCGTAATGTCTTTCGAGACGGTCGTCACCGTACTGGTGGGCATTGGTGTCTATGCCGAGCCCGCCGGCGTGATCAAAGTCCTGGGCATCGTGCTGGTGCTCGCGTCCATCCTGATTATGAACACCGACTTCTCCAAGCTGCGCAACAGTGTGTTTGTCGGTCATGTTGTTGAGAGCATGACCTTTAAGCCCAACGCGTGGTGGACCGAAAAATCTCAGGACATGGATCTGTTTAAGGAGCGCACGGGCATTGCGCTGGAGCCCATCGTGCAGGAAAGCCCCTGGTACTTCGTGCGATAAGGGATTGCGCGCAGGGTCTGACCTGGGGTTATCCAGCCCGCGTCGGACTACCCGGCCCCAACGTTTCAAGTACGTTAAACCCGTCAACGGTCGATTTTCACCCGCGAACGGTCTTTATACTAATTAGCAATATAAGCAACGTATAAGACGTTATAATGACCATAACGAAAAGGAGGAGGCAAGATGAATCAGATCATTCTCGCATCTCATGGCGGCCTGGCCGCAGGCGCCAAAGACACGCTCGAGATGGTTCTCGGCGACGTGTCGAACGTCCACGTCGTGTCGCTTGCTCGTGACGACAAGGAGCCCATCACCAATAAGGTGGACGCCATGATCGCCACGTTTAACGCGGACGACACCGTCTATGTGCTGACCGATATGCTCGGCAGCTCGGTCAACAACAACATGGTCGAGCTTTCCAAGAACGGCACGAAGTTCACGGTTGTCAGCGGTTTCAACATCCCGCTGGCGCTTACGCTCGCTATGAGCCCCGTCCCCGTCAAGGGCGCCGAGCTCGCGGCCCTCATCAACGAGGCCCGCACCGGTCTGACCAACCCCAACGCACCGGTCGAGGCCGCCGCGGCTCCCGCCAAGAAGGCCAAGGCGTCCCGTCACAGCTCCGGTCCCGCCAAGATCGTCCTCGCACGTCTTGACTACCGTCTGCTGCACGGCCAGGTCGTCTTTACCTGGACCACCAAGGTTCAGGCCGAGCGCATCATCGTCGTCGACAACGCCGCCGCCAACGATGACATCAAGAAGGGCGCTCTTAAGCTGGCCAAGCCCCAGGGCGTGCGCCTGAACGTCTTCACCGTCGAGCGTGCCCTCGCCAAGATGGACAAGCTCAACACCCTCGGCGAGCGCGTCATGTTCGTCTTTGGCAACACTGCCGAGATGCTGCAGTTCTGCCAGGGCTACAAGCTCGACGCCATCAACCTGGGCGCCACCGCCAACCACGACGGTGCCGATCAGGTCGGCGGCAAGGACAGCTCCGTCTTCCTCGACGCCAACCAGAAGGCCGACGTCAACCAGCTGCTCGACATGGGCATCAAGCTCTATGTCCAGCAGACCCCTACGTATCAGAGCGTCGACATCGACGCCAAGCTGTAATCAACCAGGCTTTTGCCTGACTGAAAGGAGAAGGGTATGAATACGTTCATCAGTGCGGTGCTCGTCGGCCTCGTCGGCGTGTTCTGCATGTGGGACTCCCGCCTGCTCGGTCGTCTTAACTTCGAGCAGCCCCTCGTTGGCGCTACGCTCGTCGGTCTGCTGCTGGGCGATGTGCCCACCGGCCTTGCCGTCGGTGCCGCCGTCGAGCTCGTGTCCATGGGCCTGGTGCAGGTCGGCGCCGCCGTTCCGCCCGATATGGTCCTGGGCGGCATCGTGGCCGCTGCCTTTGCGTGCCTGACCGATGCTTCCGCCGAGACCGCCATGACGATCGCCATCCCGGTCGCCGTCCTGGGTCAGCTTCTCGGCATCGTGTTCCGTTCCATCATCGCCGCCCTCACCCATGTGGCAGATAGCGCGATCGATAACGGAAAGTTCAAGACCGCCTACCGTATGCACATCTGCGCCGGCTCCGGTCTGTACGCCGTCATGTACTTCCTGCCGATCTTCCTCGCCGTTTTTGTTGGCACCGACCTGGTTCAGGCCATCGTCAACATGGTTCCCGAGTGGCTGTCCACTGGTCTTAACGTTTCGACCAAGATCATGACCGCCTACGGCTTGGCCCTGCTGCTCACCATGATGATCAAGAAGGGTATGACTCCGTTCCTGTTCATCGGTTTCCTGCTCGCCGCTTACCTCAACCTGTCCGTCATCGCGGTCGCTCTGATCGGTGTGTGCCTGGCTGTCGTCTTCATGGGCTTCAAGTTCAACGGTTCCCATGCAGCCGCCGGTGTCGATTCCGACTACGATCCGCTCGAAGACGACGAAGACTAAGGAGGAACACACTATGGCAACCGCAACCAAGGACGTGTCCCTGAACAAGAAGGTCAGCCAGTTCTTCTGGCGCTCCTGGGCCATCCAGGCCTCTTGGAACTACGAGCGTCAGATGAACATGGGCTTCCTCTACGGCATGGTTCCCACGCTCGATCGCCTCTATCCGGATGAGTCCGACCCCAAGCAGCTCGCTGCTAAGAAAGAGGCTTACCACCGTCACATGGCGTTCTACAACTGCACCCCGCAGACGAGCGCCTTTATCCTAGGCCTCTCCGCCTCCATGGAGGAGGAGTACGCCAAGGATCCCGAGAACTTCGATCCCGATTCGATCAACGCGGTCAAGACCTCCCTCATGGGTCCGCTTTCCGGCATCGGTGACTCCTTCTTCCAGGGCACCATCCGCGTTATCGCCTTTGGCCTGGGCGTTCAGCTGGCTCAGCAGGGCTCCATCATGGGCCCGATCCTGGCCATGCTCATCTCCATCGTCCCCTCTGTGCTGATCACCTGGTTCGCAGCCAAGATGGGCTATCAGGGCGGCCACGAGTACCTGAGTAAGCTTCAGGGCGGCGACCTCATGGAGAAGCTCATGTATGTCTGCGGCATCGTGGGTCTTATGTCCGTGGGCGGCATGATCGCTACGCTGATCGGCGCCACCACCCCGCTGCAGTTCGCTGAGGGCACCGTCGTTATCCAGGACATCCTGGACGGCATGATGCCCCAGATGATCTCCCTCGGCCTCACCGGCCTTATGTACTGGCTCATCAAGAAGAACGTCAACACCGGTTGGCTTCTCGTGATCGCCATTGTGGGCGGCATCGCCCTCTCCGCGGTCGGCATCCTGGCCTAGTCGCGACTAAGCGCCTAACCGCTTTCCCCCGGGGGCCTGCCTGGCATCCCATACCCCAGGCAGGCTTCCATCCCCAAAATGCGACAATGGGACAGTCCCTTTGTCGCATCCTCAATGGGCCGGCGACTCGGTCCAAACCACGGTAACCCTGCGAGCGCCCGGCAATGTGGCGCCGCAAAAAATGAAAGGAATGTGTCAGATGTACGAGATCGACCTTAACCTCCCTAAGCAGATCGTCGCTGACGTCCTGTCCAACCACGAGATCCACAGCGTCGCCTTCGTCGGCTGCGGTGCCTCCATGTCCGACCTTTACCCCGCCAAGTACTTCCTGGCCAACAACACGGACAAGCTGAACGTTCAGATCTTCACCGCTAACGAGTTCAACTACGACACGCCTTCCTGGGTCAACGAGCACACCTTCGTGATCACCTGCTCCCTCGGTGGCTCCACGCCCGAGACCGTCGAGGCCAACAAGACCGCCAAGAAGCACAACTGCCCGGTCGTCTCCCTTACCAACAAGGCTGGCTCCGCTCTGACCGTCGACGCTGACTACGTCATCGTTCACGGCTTCCACGCCAACTTCGCTGCCAAGTGCGAGAAGCCCGGCTATGCCATCGCTCTTGCTGTCGAGATCCTTCAGCAGACCGAGGGTTATGACCACTACGAGGACATGATCACCGGCCTCACCAACGTCTTCGAGCTCTGCGAGAACGCCGCTCAGTCCTGCAAGAAACTCGCCAAGAAGTTCGCCGAGGACTTCAAGGACGACAAGATGATCTACTTCATGGCTTCCGGTGCCTCCGAGAAGATGGCTTATTCTCACGCCGCCTTCCTGTTCACCGAGATGCAGTGGATCGACGCCGCCGCCTACAACACCGGCGAGTACTTCCACGGCCCGTTCGAGGTTTCCACCGAGGGTAAGCCCTACGTCTTCTTCATGTCCGATGGCGCCACCCGTCCGATGGACGCCCGCGCCCTCACCTTCCTTGAGCGCATGGGCGCCAAGGTCGCTCTGATCGACTCCAAGGACTACGGCCTGGCTGACGCCGTGCCCGCGAGCGTCGTCACCTACTTCAACCCGCTGCTGCACCTCGCCGTTATGCGCGAGTACGGCAACCAGATCGCCGAGGCCCGTCAGCACCCGCTGACCATGCGTCGCTACATGTGGAAGCTTTCCTACTAATCACAAGTAAGTAGACCTTACGGGTTGATTGAGAGGGGATGGGGTTTGCGCCCCGTCCCCTTTTTTGCTTTGGGGAGAGCGTATCCGTCGCGCCACAAAACCCCAGATAAAACCTACCAAAATAAACCTGTCCCTTTTTGGCAGGTGGGAGGAGATGCGTATGATCAAAGCAGTGCTGTTTGACATGGACGGCGTGCTGGTCGATACCGAGTGGTTCTACAACCGTCGTCGCGTGGCGTTTATGGAGGAGAAGGGGTTCCACTTTGACGAGATCCCCGATCTTTCGGGGTCTAACGAGCCGGCCATTTGGGAGGCGCTGGTGCCCGACGATGTTGAGCTGCGCGAGCGTCTGCGCGTGGAGTACAAGCAGGTCTATAGCCCGGACCATCCCGTTCCGTATGCCGAGCTGTTCAACGAGCAGACGGAGCCGGTGATGCGCAAGCTGCACGAGCGCGGCGTGAAGTGCGTCATCGCAAGCTCGTCCTATCGCGAGCTCATTGACGAGCTGGTGGGGATTGCCGGTATCGCCGACGTGCTGGACTACACCATCAGCGGTCACGAGTGCAGTGCGTTTAAGCCCGACCCCGAGATCTACCTGCGTGCCATGGAGGCGCTGGGGGTGGAGCCTGCCGAGTGCCTGGTTATCGAGGATTCGCCTTTGGGGATCGAGGCTGGCAAACGTTCCGGCGCCCGCGTCCTGGCACTGCGTCCGCACGAGGGCGTCAACCTCGATCAATCGCGAGCCGATGCCGTTATTGATAATCTGACCGACATTTTGGCCGCTGTGTAGTGTCAATCCGCCGCGAGAAGCACGGGTTCAAACGTTTTTTGCGGTGGACTGGCTCAATTTGGTTTCGATTTTGATCCGTTTGGCTTCGATTCGGACTAAGTGAGTAGACTTTTTGGCGCAGGCCGAGCACAATGCATATCTTCCTTTGTAAAACCGCAGGTCACAGGGGTGGCGGTTTTGGGTGTGCTCGGCAGATCGTAAAAAGTCTACTCACTTGGAATTTTGCCCTTTGGTCGTGGGGGTTGCTGGTCCCGTTTTGGTTGTCGAGGGAGGTTGAATTGAAGCGCCCCCGCACGCTCCATGCTACAATCGCGGGCATGCCCCACAACCACATCTGCCTTCGAAAGGAGCCTACGTGGCGAACGCCATCGATCAGCTCACGGACCGCGTGCTCATGCTCGGCCGCCTCACCATCGTCCGCCGTGCCATTACTGCCGTGGCGGTCACAATTTCTGCCGTCCTCCAGACATTCCTGATCCAGGCGTTCATTCAGCCCGCCGACCTGCTTCCGAGCGGTCTCACCGGCGTCGCGGTCCTGCTCGATCGCGTTACCTCGCTGGGCGGCGTTCACATCGACATTTCGCTCGGTATGCTCGCGCTCAACATCCCCGTGGCGCTCCTATGTTGGAGCGGCATTAGCAAGCGCTTCGTCATCTTCTCGATGATGCAGGTCGTGCTCTCATCGCTGTTCCTCAACGTCTTTCACTTCGCGCCGTTTTTGGGCGACAAGATCATGCTCATCATTTTTGGCGGCGTGGTCTCGGGTCTGGGCGCTGCCATCGCGCTTAAATCCGGCGCATCCACCGGCGGCACCGACTTTATCGCGCTGTGGGTTTCCAACCACACGGGCAAGACCATCTGGGGCGTCATCTTTGGTTTCAACTGCTTTATCCTGGCGATCTTTGGCTTTATGTTTGGCTGGGACAAGGCGGCGTATTCCATCGTGTTCCAGTTTATTTCGACCAAGACTATCGACAGTTTCTATCGTCGCTACGATCGCGTGACGCTGCAGATTACGACGCGCAAGGCAGACGAGGTCATGACTGCCTACGTAAACCATTTTCAGCACGGCATTAGCTGCGCCGAGGTCGTCGGCGGATACAGCCGCGAAAAGATGTACCTGCTGAACACCGTTGTTTCGACCTACGAGAGCCAGGACATTATCAAGTTGGTGTGCGACGTTGATCCCGGCGCCGTGATCAACGTGTTCCACACGCTCAACTTTGTGGGCGGCTGGTGGGGCGGTCATGTCGACGAGCCCATGCCCACGGCCGTTCCCGATCCCGACAAGCCCGCACGCATGGCCAGCAGGCAGGCGCGCCTCAGCGAACAGGACAGCCTGCAGCAGGATGACGGCAAGTAGGGTATTGGCATTTTGCCGGTCCTGCGCAACCCATCCGAACGAGCCTCCCGAAAGCCCCGTTGCTTTCGAGGGCTCTCGTTTGCCCAGATAAAACCTACCAAAATGAAGCTGCCGCTTTTTGGTAGGGAGGTTGTATCGTTTTATCAATATGAGGTAACATGAAACTAGACGTTATATACGTATTAGAAATTTAGCTATTTTGATAAGAGTGATCAGATATGCCTGCGCCCAAAAATGCACCGCTTTACCAGCAGATTTATGACGAAATCAAGGATGCGATCGAGAAAGGTGTTTATGCACCCAAGGAGCGTATTCCGTCCGAGCTTGAACTAGCCGAGCAGTACGAGGTGAGCCGTATTACGGTGCGCCGCGCTGTCGAGGAGCTGTGCTCCGATGGTTACCTGGTTAAGCAGCAGGGCCGCGGCACCTTTGTCTCCACGCCGCACATCAACCGCCAGTTTCACGCCTCGACGCTGCAGACGTTTACCGCGCTGTGTGCCGGCAACGGCATGAAGGCCGGTGCGCACGTGATCGATCGCCAGATCGTTCCGGCGCGCCAAAACGAGATGGAGTTCTTTGGCCTGCAGAAGGATGCGCTGCTGCTGCATATCAAGCGCGTGCGTACGGCCGACGGCGAGCCCATCTTTGAGGAGAACATCTTTGTGCCGTTTGACGCCTACCGTGAGCTGTTGACGGCCGATCTTGAGGACAAGTCGATTTTTGCCGAGGTCGAGCGTGTTGGCGGAACGCCGATTGTCTCGGTTGGCTACCGTACGGTCGAGGCCGTTCGAGCTAACGCCGAGCAGGCGGCCGAGCTGGGCATTGCTCCGCACGATCCGCTGCTCAACCTGCGTGCCGGCTTTACCGGTCCCAATGGAGATCCGGTCCTGATGGGTAAGCAGTACTACGTGGGCAGCCGCTACGTTATGGTCATGTAGGGCTGGTTCCGCCGTTCTGACGAACGGCGGACCGGTCGACGCTGCAAACGTCCCTAAGCGGCAATCTGCAGAATGAGCGTGGATAATCTCCCGTTTTTGGCTCGGTGACGGCCTCAAAGTGGAAGATTATCCACGCTCATCCGGAAAGTGTCCGAAAATCCACGCTCGTCCGCCTTGGATCGTATTGCCCGTGGCCGGCAGCCGGGCGACGCCGGTCCGCGTGGCGGCGTATAATCGGCGGCAGATGACTTGGACGTTAGGAAACCATGACCGATAACATGCAGCAGATGGCGCTCGACACGCTCGGCGCCTATTTTGGCTACACCTCGTTTCGCCCGGGACAGGACCGCATGGTCGATGCAATCCTTGCCGGTCGCGATGCGCTGGGCGTGATGCCCACGGGCGCCGGCAAGTCCATTTGCTACCAGGTGCCCGCGCTCATGCTGCCTGGCATCACCTTTGTGGTGAGTCCGCTGCTGTCGCTTATGGAGGACCAGACCCGTGCGTTGCTCGCGGCGGGTGCGCGACCCAGCTATCTCAACTCCAGCCTTACTCCGGCCCAGCAAAACACCGTGCTCAAGCGAGCGCGCGAGGGCCGCTACCAGCTTATGTACGTGGCGCCCGAGCGCCTGCTCGAGCCGCGTTTTTTAGCCTTTGCGCAGGAGGCCGCAGCGGACGGCGGCATTGGCGTGCCGCTCGTGGCCATTGACGAGGCCCACTGCGTGAGCCAATGGGGCCAGGATTTCCGCCCCGCCTACCTACAGATTCGCGAGTTCATCGATTCCCTGCCGCAGCGCCCCATCGTGGCGGCCTTTACCGCTACGGCGACCGAGCGTGTGCGCGCGGACATTCAGCAGATGCTCGGCCTGCAAAACCCCGCGACGGTGGTGACGGGCTTCGATCGCAAGAACCTCTACTTTGGCTGCGAGGAGATGGGCGACAAGGCCAAGGCCGCGTGGGTGCGCGACTATGTGATTGCGCATTCGAGCGAGAGCGGCATCGTGTATTGCTCGACCCGTAAGACGGTCGATGCGCTGGCAGGCGAGCTTGCCGAGGCGCTGGGCCCCAGCGGCATTCGCGTTGGCCGCTACCATGCCGGCATGGGCAACGACGCCCGCCGGCAAAGCCAGCGCGCCTTTATCGACGACGATATCCAGGTGATGGTTGCCACCAACGCTTTTGGCATGGGCATCGACAAGCCCAACGTGCGCTACGTGATCCACAACAACGTGCCCGAGAGTATCGAGGCCTACTACCAGGAGGCGGGCCGCGCCGGTCGTGACGGCGACCCGGCCAGCTGCCACTTGCTGTGGAACGGCAACGATTTTCGCATGCGCCGTTTTCTGATCGATCGCGGCGACGCTGCCGACGAGGCACTTGACGACGAGCAACGCGCGTGGGCGCTCCAGAATCGATATCGTCTGCTCAGCCAGATGGAGGGCTACTGCAATACCACCGGCTGTCTGCGCGAATACATGCTGCGCTACTTTGGCGACGAGGCCGCGGCCGAGCATGCTGCCGCGGCTGGTGCGGGCGCCACCGCCACGGATGACGCCGAGGGTTGCGGCAACTGCAGCAACTGCCTCACACAGTTCGAGGTCGAGGACGTCACCGACATGGCCCGCGCCGCCGTGCAATATGTGGCCACGCGCCCCATGCGCTTTGGCAAGTCGCTGATCGCCGACGTGCTTCACGGCGGCAACACCGAGCGCATTCGCCAGATGCATCTGGACGAGGATCGCGGCTACGGTGAGCTGTCGAGCGAATCGGTCGGGCGCATCAAGGACATCATCGGCCAGCTGTGCGGGCGGGGCTACCTGGCCACCTCGCAGGGCCAGTATCCGGTCGTGGGTCTGGGCCCGCGTGCCGGCGAGGTCGAGGACGAGACGTTCGCCTTTACCGTTAAGCGTCGCGCGTCCAAGCGCAAGGCCTCGGCCCGTGCCCGCCGTGCGGTGGATTTGCTGCGCGAGGAGGCCGAGCTGGATCAGCGACCGCGCGTGGGCGACGACGCCGAGCTGTTTGAGCGCCTACGGGCACTCCGCAAGGAGATCTCGACCGAGCTGGAGATGGCACCGTACATGGTCTTCTCTGACAAGGCCCTGCGCGGCCTGTGCCGTCTACGTCCTCAGACGCGCGACGAGCTTATCCAGGTCAACGGCATCGGCGAGAAAAAGGCCGACGCCTTTGGCGAGCAGTTTATGGCGGCGATAGAAGAGTTTGAATCCGAGCATGCACGGGATGGAGCGTAACGATGGCATCCGACGATAAAACCGAGCGCACTGAGGTGTCCGCCGTGCCGCTGTACCAGCAGGTAATGGACGACCTAAAAGGCGAGATCGCGCGTGGCGTGTACGCATCCGGCTCGCGCATTCCTTCCGAGATGGAGCTCGCGAAGTACTACGGCGTGGGACGCATCACCGTGCGTCGCGCCATCGAGGAGCTGTCGCGCGCGGGGTATCTCAACCGCCAGCAGGGGAGGGGCACGTTTGTGTGCGCGCCCAAGCTCAAGCGCAAGATTGTCCAGAAGGGTGACGTTCAGAGCTTTTCCGAGGGTTGTGCTGCCAACGACATGGTGGCCGGAGCACGTCTGGTGTCGCGCACGGTGGTTGCGGCGACGCGCGAGGACGCGGCGTTTTTTGGGGTGGAACCCGGCTGCGAGCTCATCGTTGTCGAGCGCGTGCGCACGGCAGACGGCGTGCCCGTCATGCTCGAGAACAACGCCTTTGTGCTGGCCGACCATCCCTATCTGCAGACGCTTGCCGACAAGGACCTCACGAACAATTCCATCTTTGCGCTCGTTGCCGAGCATTCGGGCCGCGCGCCGCTCAAATCCGACCCCTGCACCGTGGAGATTGCGCTTGCCGATGCTCAGGCAGCCCCGCTGCTGGAGGTGCCGGTCGGCGAGCCGCTCTTCTATATGGAGGCGTACTTTACCGATGCGGGCGAGCGACCCTTGCTGCTCGGACGCCAAAAGATCGTGGGCTCGCGCTACGTGTTCGACATCTAACGTCCACAGATAGAACAATATAGAACAAGTTTGGTAAAATGACTTCACGAGCGTCGTCGTGCGTGTTATAAATAGGACAACATAGAACGACCGCAGGTACGAGCTGTCGTCGTTCAAAACCGTCACACAAGGAAGGCCATCACCATGAACGCACACGATCTGATTCAGGAAATTATCGAGCGCAAGGGCAAGATTGTGAACGTCTTTTGGATCGCCTGCGGCGGTTCGATGATCGACCTGATGCCGGCCAACGAGCTGCTCAAGCGCGAGGCAACCACGTTTACCTCGACGGTCTACACGGCGCGCGAGTTTTGCCTGATGGCCCCCAAGAGTCTTGGCGAGAAGTCACTCGTCATCGCCTGCAGCCACAGCGGCAACACGCAGGAGGTCGTTGACGGCTGCGAGATGGCGCTGGCAGCCGGCGCCGAGGTCGTGGCCATGACCGACTGCGAGGGCTCCAAGATCGATAACGGCAAGTGGACCACCTGGGTCTATCCGTGGGGCGAAGGCGTGCCGCAGGCCGAGGTCCCGCAGGGTATCGGCGCTCTGATCGCCGCCGAGCTGCTCGACCAGCAGGAGGGTTACGAGGCGCTCGCCGACATGTACGAAGGCCTTAAGCAGATGGATGCGCTGCTGCCCGCCGCACGCGAGAAGGTCAACGCCGAGCTGGGCGCCCGCTTTGCCGAGCTCTGCCAGCAGCACAAGTTCTTCTATATCCTGGGCTCCGGACCCAACTTTAGCCAGACCTACGCCATGGCCATCTGCTCGCTCATGGAGATGCAATGGCAGCACTGCTGCTATATCCACTCCGGCGAGTACTTCCACGGCCCCTTCGAGGCTACCGAGCCCGGCGTGTTCTACTTTGTGCAGCTTGGATCGGGCGAGTGCCGCCCCATGGAGGAGCGAGCGCTGGCGTTCCTCAACACGCACACCGACACGATCATGGTACTCGACGCGCTCGAGTACGGCGTGGGCGAGGTGCCCGCCAGCGTGCGTTCGTACCTGGAGCCGATCTTCTTCTACAACATGAGCTGCGAGCTGCGCGCCGCGCGCGGCAAGGTGTTCGACCACAGCCCCGAGGTTCGTCGCTACATGGGCATCGAACAGTACTAGGTAACGGGAAAAGCATTCACCTTCGATTCGCAAGCGTGTCGCGGGAGTCAAAAAGCGGGCGGCGCCGGTGGGTTTCCGGCGCGGCCCGCTTTACATTGTGTCCGTATGAGTGAGTTGTCGCATCAACCGGCGGACTACTTGGCGTCGTAGGCCTCGGCGTCCCACCAGTCGAGCTGGGCGATGTTATCGCGGATGTGCTGGCAGCTCTTGTGGAAGCCCTCGAGCTCGTGCTCGGACAGGTCCAGCGTGTAGACCTCCTCGACACCCTCGGCACCGATCACGCACGGCAGGGAGGTAAAGATGCCCTCCTCGCCATACTGGCCGGTCATAAGCGTAGAGGCCGAAAGCACGGCGTGCTCGTTGTGCAACACGGCGGCGCAGACGCGCGCGGCGGAGTTGGCGACGGCGTACTCGGTGCACTGCTTGCCCTGGTAGGTTACGTAGCCGCCCTTGCGTGCGAGTTCCTCGACCTCCATGTGGTCAAAGGCGTACTTGTCGGGGTTCTCGGCCTGAAGCTCGTTAAGGCTCTTGCCGGCGATGGTTGCGGCCTTAAAGGCGGCCAGCTGGCTAAAGCCGTGCTCGCCGATCATGTAGGCGTCGATAGACTTGGGGCTCACGCCGACCTTCTTGGAGATCTCGGTGCGCAGGCGGGCGGAGTCCAGACCGCAGCCCGAGCCGATGATCTTCTTGGGATCGTAGCCGGTCAGGTGCCACAGCTCGGTGCACACGACGTCGCAGGGGTTGGAGATGCTCACGAAGATGCCGTCAAAGCCGGCATTGACGATGCGTTTGGCAAAGGTGCGGGCGGCGTCGGTGGTAAAGAACAGTTCGCCGTCGCGGTTGCCAGCGGCCAGCGCGACCTTGCCGGCGGCGTTGACGATGACATCGCAGCAGGCCAGCTCCTCGTAGTGGTCGTAGCAGTTGACGATCTTGGTGTTGTACGGGACAAACGAAAGGGAGTCGCGCAGGTCCTGGACCTCGGACGTCACCTTGGCCTCGTTGATATCGCAGAGGTACAGCTCATCGGCAATGCCCTGCATGAGCAGGCTGTTGGCGACATGTGCTCCTACGTGGCCCTGGCCGACCACACCGATCTTACGCGTCTGGTACATATACGTATCCTTTCGGCCGAGTTTTTCGCGTCGAACCATTGTAGCGTCCTGCTGCCACTTTGCTAGGCTAAAGCGCCGTAGATTTTTGGGACACGCCTTAATCTCTACTTTTGGAGTGATTTGGGCCGCTGACGGTGTCTCGGGGCGATGCACTCGCGCGGATGGGGCCGCTCGTTGTACCATAGCTGCAACTGACTCGTAAGGAGCATCCATGCCCATTCGTATTCCCGACGCCCTTCCTGCTGCCGCGCAGCTCGAGAGCGAGAACATCTTTGTCATGACCGAGTATCGCGCGCTGCACCAAGACATCCGTCCGCTGCGCGTGCTCATCCTCAACCTCATGCCCACCAAGATCGCCACCGAGACGCAGATCATGCGCAAACTCTCCAATACGCCGTTGCAGGTGGAGGTGGACCTGCTGCGCACCAAAACGCACGAGGCCACGCACGTGAGTGCCGGCCACCTGGAGACGTTCTACCGCACGTTCGACGACATCCGCGATATCCACTACGACGGCTTGATCATCACGGGCGCGCCGGTGGAGCAGATGCCGTTCGAGGAGGTCG
>DBEXKF010000040.1:0-5197 GCA_048175045.1 Collinsella sp. | reverse complement strand
AGCTGTCGGTGCCCTACAAGGCGGGCGCCGGTGCGGGCAGCGGCCTGGGTCGCGGCCTCGACGCCAACGACGGCACCGGCCCGGTGACGGCGGCGCTCATGCTGCTGCAACAGCTGGGTGCTAGTGATGATGACTAACGAGTAGGGGACGTGGCGGGACGAAGTCATCTTTGTCCCGCCATGTTGCAGGTTGATTCCAGGCCCATCGAAAGGAAAGCATGTTCGGATACATCTATAAGAAAGATGTCGCCATTATCGCGGTTGTCCTGTGTCTTTGTCTGGGCGCGGGCAGTTTCTTCGATTATCAGATCTCGAGCGCGCTGTTCAATATCGGCAGCATGTACGGTCGCTTTATCGAGGCCGCCGGCGAGCTGCCGTTCGAGCTGACGGCGAGCATCGCGGGCGTTATGCTCGTGCGCGCGGTGCGTCCCGACTCCAGGGGGAGCAAATGGCTCGCCGTGCTCGGCATCCTCGTCAACATTGGCCTGGCCGGCTACGAGATCGTTTCGTCCCTGCGGGTTGGCGGCAAACTCATCGCGGTTCAGTTGGTGCTGACGTTTGTGCTGGTCATCGCCGCTAACCTTGTCGTCTATCGCCTCACGCGCACGACCGAGCCCGACGAGCTCACGCGCTGGGCATTGATGGTGCTTGTCGTGTGGGTCGCTCAGGCCATCATCCTCAACGTGATTGTCAAGCCGCTGTGGTCGCGCCCACGCATGCGCGTGATCGAGGTCACGCCGGGGCTCAATTTTCAGCCGTGGTGGGTGATCGGCAATCCCGACAAGTGGACCTATATTGCCACCGGCGTGATCAAGGACGGGTTCAAGTCGTTTGCGAGCGGACACACGGCGCATGCGGCGATCGGCCTTATGCTCGCCGGGCTTCCCGCGGCAGCCTTTAAGGAAAAACCTTCGCGTCGCCGCGTGATCTTTTGGGCGGCGGCTGTGATCGCGGCGCTCGTCGCCTTTGGGCGCATCGTGATTGGAGCGCACTTTTTGAGTGACGTGAGCTGCGGTTTTGCCCTGGTACTGGCACTTGAGTGCCTTGCCGCGCGCATCGCCTATCCCAACGGCGTACAATAGCCCCGTTTGAATCATCTGGCCGATACCCGGTAAGAGAGGATTGCCATGCTCGCGTTTAACAACGACTATTCCCACGGTGCACATCCGGCGGTGCTGCAGGCGCTTGTCGACACCAATATGGAGCCGCAGCCCGGCTACGGTACCGATGCGCACACCGAGCGTGCCAAGCAACTTATCCGCGAGGCCTGTCAGGCCCCCGATGCCGACGTGTTTTTTCTGGTGGGCGGCACGCAGGCCAACGCGACGGTGATCGACATGTTGCTTGCGCCGTACGAGGGCGTCGTTGCTGCCGAGACCGGCCACGTCGCCTGTCACGAGGCAGGCGCCATCGAGTTTGGCGGCCACAAGGTGCTCACCATCCCCGGCTACGAGGGCAAGATGCACGCCGAGGACCTCGAGAACTATATCCAGGTGTTCTACGAAAACGAGAGCTACGAGCACACGGTGTTTCCGGGCGCCGTGTACGTGAGCCTATCGACCGAGTATGGCACGCTGTACTCCAAGGCCGAGCTCGCGGCGATTCACGCGGTGTGCCAGAAGCGCGAGATTCCGCTGTTTGTGGACGGTGCCCGCCTGGCCTATGCGCTGGCGGCCGATGAGTGCGACATTACCCTGCCCGAGCTGGCGCAGCTGTGTGACGTGTTCTACATCGGCGGCACCAAGTGCGGCGCTCTGTGCGGCGAGGCCGTGGTGTTCTGCGGCATGCACGCCCCGGCGCACCCCATTCCGCGTATTAAGCAGCATGGCGCACTGCTTGCCAAGGGCCGCCTGACGGGTGTGCAGTTTGAGGCGCTCTTTACCGACGTCCTGTATTTTGAGATTGGTCGCCAGGCGATTGAGACCGCTCAGGCGCTGCGTCGCGTGCTGCACGAGCGCGGCTACCAGTTCTTTTTGGAGACGCCGACCAACCAGCAGTTTGTGATTCTGCCCAACGAGGACATGGCCCGCATTCGCGAGCATGCCTCGATCGAGTACTGGGAAAAGTACGACGATACTCACACGGTGGTGCGCTTTTGCACCAGCTGGGCCACGACGCAGGAGGATATCGACGCGTTGGCGGCTGTCCTGTAGCCTGATGTAATGACAAGGGGCCGCCCTGCGCCTGAGCTTGGCGCAGGGCGGCCTTTGCTTTTGGGGAGAAGGGTTGTATGACCGAGATGTCCGAGCCGACGATTCGCCTGGCGACGCCCGATGATGCGCCGGCGTTGCTTGCCATCTATGAGCCGTATGTGCGCCAGACGGCGATTACCTGCGAATACGAGGTGCCGAGCGTTGAGGAGTTCGCTGGGCGCATCGAGCGTACGCTCAAGCGCTATCCATATTTGGTGATGGAGTTGGACGGGCGTCCGGTAGGCTATGCCTACGTGAGTTCGCTTAACAGCCGCGAGGCGTACGACTGGTCGGTCGAGACATCGATCTACCTGGCGCGCGATGTGCGCCACGGCGGGCTGGGCCGCAAGCTCCACGACGCGCTCAAGCAATGTCTGATCGCGATGGGCATCACCAACATGTGCGCGCTCATTGCCGTGCCGCACGACAAGGACGACGAGTACCTGACGCACAACAGCCAGGATTTCCATGCCCATATGGGATATCGCCTGGTGGGCGCCTTCGACCGCTGCGCCCAAAAGTTCGGCCGCTGGTACGACATGTGCTGGATGGAGCTGGTCCTGGCCGAGCGCGTCCCTAACCAACCTAAGCCAACCTGGTTCCCCGACCTCCTCGCCTAAAACCACCACAAAGGTGCCTGTCCCCTTTGTGGTGGTTTTGGTGTTGGTTAGCCGATGGGTTCGGTGTATTTCGCACGGTCGGTGCGTTGGATGCGCTTGGAGACATGGAGCGGGCGGCCGTCGGTGTCGTAGACGTAGTCGGTGATCAGGATCAGCGCCTGCCCGCGCTCAACGTTGAGAAAAAACGCCTCGTTTTGCGAGGCGTAGCACACCTCAAAGGTCTTATGCCCCTGTGCCGGCGCGCGATGGAACTCCTGTCGTAGCGTGGCGTAGAGTGAACCGTTAATATCGCGATCGATGAGCGTCTCGAAGCTTGGCGGCAGGTAGGTGGTCTCCAGGCACAGCGGCGCGTCGTCCAGGTAGCGCAGGCGGACAAGTTTGACGAGCTTGCTGCCCACGGCGGCGTCAAAGAACTTAGCTATGCTGCCGGCCGCCTTGGCAAAGCCCGAGTCCACGGTGCGCGTGGTGGGCTTCATGCCCTGGCCTTCGACCTGCTTGGTATAGCTCGAAAACACTAGGTTGTTCTCGTGGAGCGCGGGCGTGTCGGCCACAAAGGCGCCACGCCCGCGCTCGGTGCGCACCAGGCCCTCATCAACGAGCACCTTAAGGGCATGGCGCACGGTGCTGCGCGACAGCCCCGATTCGTCCATGAGTTCCATCTCGGACGGCAGCTTGTCTTCACGCGCGTAGACGCCGGCGGCGATGCGGTCACGCAGCATGCCCGCCAAGCGCTCGTATTGGGCCAAGTTCTTTTTTGACGAAGTGCTCATTCGATTAACCTGTATCTAACTTGTATGCTTATCGAATCAAGGATGTATCCAATACAACAATAAAACCGCTGGTAGCTAGTTATCAAAAACCTCATCAGCAAAATTTCTAAGACAAATATAGCATACAACTAGTCGACATAACCAAAACATGTATGTAACTTGTATGCCATCGAGAGCATCAAACGAGAAGAAAGGCTGATGCACGATGACTACTCAGGAACAGGTTAAGGATGTCGTCTCCCAGGTTTTGGCTGACAAGGCAGACAAGGGCGGCATCAAGCGCGTCGTGTGGATTGGCGCCGGCGGATCCAACGGCGGCAACTATCCTGCCCAGTACTTTATGGAGCACGAGGCCACGCAGGTCGTGAGCTCTAGCTACACCAGCAACGAGTTCGTGCACGCAACTCCTGCTTACGTTAACGAGAACACCCTGGCCGTCGTCGTGTCCATGCGCGGCACCAAGGAGACCATCGTCGCCGCCCAGGTCGCCAAGGACCACGGCGCCAGCACCATCGCCATCTATGTCGACGAGTCCGGCCTCACCGAGGTCTGCGACTACAAGATCCAGTATGACAGCCTGGCCGTCGACGAGTCCTGCATGGGCCGCACCAACTCCGCCGTCGTGACCATGATCGCCATGGAGCTCACGCAGCAGACCGAGGGCTATGCCGAGTACGAGACCGCTATGGCCGCCTTCGACCTGGTTGACCCCATCTATCGCAAGGCCGTCGAGTACACCCGTCCGCTTGCCGCCAAGTGGGCCGAGCAGAACGCCGACAAGCCCTGCATTAACGTCATGGCCCAGGGCCCGCTCTTTGGTGCTGCCTACGTCTTTAGCATCTGTAACGTGCAGGAGATGCTGCAGATCGACTCCTGCACCATCAACACCTGCGACTTCTTCCACGGCCCCTTCGAGATCCTGGACAAGCGCACCTCGCTGTTCCAGCTCATCAGCGTCGGCCGCAGCCGCTGCAACGACGAGCGCGGCATCCGCTTCGTCAACCAGTACGGTGGCGAGCGCGTCTATCAGCTCGACGCCAAGGAGCTCGGCCTCAACGACATCAAGGACAGCGTGAGCGAGTACTTCAACCACCTGATCTTCGCCCCGATCCTCAACAATGTGTACATGCGCGCGCTCTCTGCTGTCACGCACAAGGACTACATGACGCGCCGCTACATGTGGAAGCTTGCGTATTAGTTACGCGTTTTTACCAACCCGCGTAACGGCTCGACGCTGCGCGGTCCGCATTTGGGCAATCTGACGTTCAACTTCAAGGGCGCGACCAGAAGGTCAGCGCCCTTTCGTTTCACGTCACCTTGCCTCAAATGCGGCTCGCTCGCTGACTTATGCTCAACCAGCGGCGCCTTAGACGTTGGGAACGTTCCTTTTCTGCCGGCAGTTGGGGACAGTCCTAGTCGTTGGGGGGCGTTCTTGAATGACCAGTCATTTAAGTGCGTCCCCAATGACTACCCAATGAGTATGTGGGGAGCAGATTTTTCCGCTCGCCGATTTGTGTCTTGAAAAATGTATATAACGACTATAACGTAGTGTGAAACATATTGGAAACAATACCGAGGAGGCTGCGTTGAAGAAAAGCAATCTGGGCTATGTGCTG
>DBEXKF010000039.1:0-9099 GCA_048175045.1 Collinsella sp. | reverse complement strand
GCATGGGGGCACCGGACTCCACAGCCCCTCCACCTGCGGAAACGAAGTGATGGCCAGGTGCCGGGAGCTATTTCCGCGTTGCGCTAGCTGCGGAAACGCGGGGTCCGTTCAGGCTGTTGCGTTGAGATTGAAAATCAACCCGCGTGTCGCAGCGGAGCTGATTCAGTTGAGATTGCCTGAACATTCCGCCCCTCTTTACGCCCTCGGGTATACTCAAAAGCTACTGATTCGATTTGATGCCCAGCAACAGCAGAGGGGATAGTATATGTGCGGTTTTGTCGGTTTTGTCGGTGGGACGGATAACCAATCCGAGGTGCTCACCAAGATGATGGACCGCATCGTCCATCGCGGTCCCGACATGGGCGGTCAGTTTATCGACGGCCGCGTTGCCCTGGGCTTCCGTCGCCTGTCGATCCTCGACCTGACCGAGGCCGGCGCTCAGCCCATGGCCAATGAGGACGGCAGCGTCGTCATTGTCTTCAACGGCGAGATCTACAACTTCCAAGAACTCCGTTCCGAGCTCGAGGCCAAGGGCTACAAGTTCCACTGCGGCGCCGACACCGAGAGCCTCCTGCACGGCTACGAGGAGTGGGGCGAGGCCGTTCTCGATCGCCTGCGCGGTATGTACGCCTTCGTCATCTGGGACAAAAAGAAGAACAAGCTTTTTGGCGCCCGCGACATCTTTGGCATCAAGCCGCTCTACTACTATCCCATGGCCGATGCGGGCGACGGCGCTCCGGGCGTGCTCTTTGGTTCCGAGATCAAGAGCTTCCTGGACTACCCGCACTTCCACAAGGCGGTCAACAAAAAGGCTCTGCGTCCGTACATGACGCTGCAGTATTCGGCAACCGAGGAGACCTTCTTCGAGGGTGTCTACAAGCTGCCGCCGGCGCACTACTTTACCGTCGATATCCCGACCGGCAAGATGAACATCGAGCGTTACTGGGATTGCGATTACTCTGCCGTCGAGAAGCCGTTCGAAGAGTATGTCGATGAGCTGGACGAGGTCGTGCACGAGAGCGTCGAGGCCCATCGCATCGCCGACGTCAAGGTCGCGTCGTTCCTCTCCGGTGGCGTCGACTCCAGCTACATCGCCGCTTGCCTCATGCCCGACAAGACCTTCTCGGTGGGCTTTGACTACAAGAACTTCAACGAGACCAACTACGCCAAGGAGCTTTCCGATAAGCTCGGCGTCGAAAACGTTCGCAAGATGATTACCGCCGACGAGTTCTTCGGTGCGCTCGAGGACATCCAGTATCACATGGACGAGCCGCAGTCCAACCTGTCTTCCGTGCCGCTGTGGTTCTTGGCCGAGATGGCCCGCAAGGACGTCACCGTGGTGCTTTCGGGCGAAGGCGCCGACGAACTCTTTGGCGGCTACGCCTACTACGAGGATACGGTCCCGGTGCGCAAGTACAAAAAGATGGTGCCGCTGCCCGTCCGTCGCGCGCTCGGTAACCTGGCGCTGCATATGCCGTACTTCAAGGGACATAACTTCCTGGTCAAGGGTGCCGAGATCCCCGAGAAGTCGTTCCTGGGACAGGCTCTGGTATGGCCGGAGCGCGAGGTCGACGGCGTGCTCAAGCCCGAGTACAACACCGGCGACGGCGCCTTCGAGCTCGCTGCACCCATCTACGCACGCGTGAAGGGTCAGCCCGAACTGGTCAAGAAGCAGTACCTGGACATGAACATGTGGCTCCCGGGCGACATTCTGCTCAAGGCCGACAAGATGTGCATGGCACACTCGCTGGAGCTGCGCGTGCCCTTCCTGGACCGCAAAGTCATGGAGTTCGCCGAGCACATTCCCGACCGCTACCGCATCAACGAGAACGGCAACAAACAGGTACTCCGCCACGCTGCCAACAAGTCGCTGCCCGATGAGTGGGCCACCCGTCCCAAGGTGGGCTTCCCGGTGCCGATTGTCTACTGGCTGCGCGAGCAAAAGTGGTATGACTATGTCAAGGAGTACTTCACCGCGCCGTGGGCAAGCGAGTTCTTCAATACCGACGAGCTCATGCACCTGCTCGATCTGCACTTTGCGGGCAAGGGCGATTTCCAGCGCAAGATCTATACGCCGCTCGTGTTCCTAGTGTGGTACAAGCGCTTCTTTATCGACGAGGGCCAGCCTTCTGTTCAGGCTGCCTAGTCTCGGCTTACGAATGCCTGCGCGTAACGGCTCCTCCGGGAGCCGTTTTTGCGCGAGCACGTTTCAGTTACTATGAAAACCGTCCCTGCCAAATGGCTGAGAAAGGTGAAAGATGCACCATTCGGATTCCGCGACCGTGACCACGGTCGATACGCTTGCCAAGCTTCTCGGTGTGTGCGGCGAGCTGCGCGCATCGGAGCAGGTTGACGAGCGTGCCGTGACCGGCTGCTCGTTTGATTCGCGCGCGGTCTCGGCAGGTGACGTATTCTTTTGCAAAGGTGCTGCCTTTAAGCCCGCGTTTTTGAGCATGGCGCTCGATGCGGGCGCCGTCGCATTTGTGTGCGAGGAGTCGCTGGTCGAGTCTCTGGAGCCGCTGGCGCAGGAGAGCGGTGCTGCGATGCTGGTTGTTGATAGTGTTCGCACGGCCATGGCCCTGTTGCCGCCGGAGGTCTACGACCGTCCTGACCACGACGTCAAGATCGTGGGCATCACCGGCACCAAGGGAAAGACCACGGCCGCTTTTATGCTCCAGTCCATCATCAAGGCGGCGGGCGAGTCCTGCGGCATGATCGGCTCGGTGAGTACCGACGATGGTATCGAGTGCTACGAGAGCACCAACACCACGCCCGAGGCCCCCGAGGTTTGGCGCCATATCGCCAACTGCCGTGAGTCCGGTCGCCAGTCCATGGTCATGGAGGTCTCGAGCCAGGCGCTCAAGTACCAGCGCGTCGAGAATCTGCCGTTTGACGTGGCGTGCTTCCTCAACATCGGCCGCGACCACATCTCGCCGATCGAACACCCCACGTTTGAGGATTATTTTGAGAGCAAACTCAGGATCTTTGACCAGGCAAAGACTGCCGTGGTGAATCTGGGCACCGAAGAGGTCGACCGTGTGCTGGAGGCAGCGTCGACGGCCGAGCGCTTGGTGACCGTTGGCGTCGAGCATCCCGAGGCAAGTCTGTGGGCGAGCGGCGTACGCATGGTCGGCTTTAGCATCGAGTTCAACTTGCATGGCCTGTGTGCCGACGAGTCCGAGGCGGGGGAGAAGGTCCTGCTGGGCATCGCGGGCGACTTTAACGTGGAAAACGCGCTGGTCGCTATCGCCGCCGCGCGCGAGATCGGCATCGGTATCGAGGCTATCAAGAAGGGCCTCTCCAAACTGCGTGTGCCGGGCCGTATGGAGGTCGTGGAGTCGAAGGACGGCCGCGTGATCTGCGTCGTCGACTATGCGCACAACCAGCTTTCGTTCCGTTCGCTTTTCTCGTCGGTCAAGCGCGCGTTTCCCGCCAGCCCGGTCATCGCGGTGTTTGGCGCTGCCGGCGGCAAGGCGCAGGAGCGCCGCGAGCAGCTTCCGCGCGAGGCCGCACCGTATTCCGACCTGATGATCTTTGCCAATGAGGACCCGGCTCACGAGGACCCGATGAAGGTCTGTCGCGAGCTTGCCGAACATGTTCCCGACGATACGCCGAACAAGATCATCCTCGATCGCGAAGCTGCCGTGCATGCGGCGTTCAAGGCGGCGCGCGAGGAGTACGTCAACCCCGATGCTCCTACCATTGTCTTGCTGCTGGCAAAGGGTGACGAGGAGCTCATGCACGTGGGCGACGAGTTCGTGCCCATCGAGAGCGACCTTTCGTTGGCCAATCGCCTGATCGATGTTACCCAGTTTGACTAATGAACCATGATGGCGGCGGCGCCCTGAGTGCGCTGCCGCCATAAGCGTGTTCCCTCAATCAAAACATGCCGTCCAAGTCCAAATCCTTCTACGTAAACGGAGTAACCATGTCCCACAATACCCTGCCGACCGTTGCCGAGCTTTCGGGCGAGATGCGCGAGCGCTTGGCCAAGGTCAAGTACGTCTTTACCGACCTGGATGCCACGATGCTCGCGCCCGGCTCGTGCGTGCTGCGCGACAACGACGGCAACCCTTCGACCAAACTCGTCGAGGCCGTCGTGGCGCTCGCTCGCGCTGGTATCCAGGTGGTTCCCACCTCGGGCCGCAACCGTACCATGATCCACGAGGACGCGCGCGTGCTCGGCCTCAACTCCTACATCGGCGAGATGGGCGGCCTGGTCATGTACGACCTCAAAGCCAACGATTGGGAGTATCTGACCGGCGACATGCCTTACGACCCCGCCTGCGGCCTTACTCCGCACCAGGTGATCGAGCAGGCCGGCGTGTGCGAGAAGATCCTTGCCCGCTGGCCGCACAAGATCGAGTACCACAACGACATGTCGACCGGCTACAAGTACCGTGAGGTCACCGTCGGCATGCGCGGCGATGTGCCCGACGATGAGGTCCAGGCCATCCTGGACGAGGCCGGCTGCGGTCTGGTCTGGGCTTGCAACGGCCATCTGACGCACCTGTCCAAGCCGACGACGCTCGAGCTTAATCGCGTCGAGGACGGTCGCGCCTTCAACATCAATCCGGCGGGTCTTAACAAAGGCGTTGCCATTGCGCGCTTCTGCGAGCACCTGGGGATCGAGCGCGAGGAGACGCTTGCGCTCGGCGACTCCGAGTCCGACTTCTACATGGCCGACCATGTTGGCATGTTCTGCCTGGTCGAGAACGGTCTGACGAGCGCCGGTGCCCCGGAGTTCTTGGACGCCTGCGACAATGCCTATATTACGCGCGGCAAGATTGTCGACGGTTGGGTGGCAACGGCCGAGCTGCTGGTCGCAGCCCGTTCGTAGCGCGACGCATCACGATTGGTCGCATTTTTCGAGAGAGAATCTGGTGAGGTAATGTCCGATATCGATAATATGGCCGGGGACACGCGTCCGATCGGCGTGTTCGACTCGGGCCTGGGCGGCTTGACGGTCGCGCGCGCGATCGCAACGGCACTTCCGCACGAGTCCGTCTACTATTTCGGTGACACTAAGCGCTGCCCTTATGGCACCCGCACCGAGGACGAGGTTCGCTCGTTTGCGTTGCAGGCGGGTCGTTGGCTTTCGAAGCACGACGTCAAGATTATGGTCATCGCCTGCAACACGGCGACCGCTGCGGCCTTGCGTTTGGCCCAGCAGGTGCTCGACGTTCCCGTGATCGGCGTGATCGCGCCGGGTGCCCGTGCAGCAATCAACAGCACGCGTACGCGTCGCGTGGGCGTGCTCGCTACCAACCTCACCATTCGCTCGGGCGCCTACACGCGCGCCATTCAGGATCTAGATGCCGGCGTCGATGTATACGGCTGTCCTGCCTCGAGCTTTGTCGAGGTTGTCGAACACGAGCTCGCCTCGGGTGCACATCTGCAGGAACAGTGGCTTGAGAACGAGGACATCTTCGATACGCCTGCCGTGCGTGCGCTGGTGGGTGCCACGGTTGAGCCGCTGCGCGACCACGGTATCGATACCGTGGTGCTCGGCTGTACGCATTTCCCGCTGTTGGTGGGACCTATCCGCCATGCGCTGGGGCCTGGGGTGCGCGTCGTGAGCTCCGCCGAGGAGACCACGCGCGAGCTGACCGATATCCTCACGCGCCGCGAGCAGCTGGCGGGCGACGCCGCCGAGCCGCAGCATCGTTTTGCCACGACGGCCGATAACATTGCCGAGTTTGCGGTGGCGGGTAGCTTTATCTTTGGCCAGCCGCTCAAGAGCATTGAGCATATCGATATCGACGAACTGAAATAGATACAAGGTCACCGACCAAAGGCTCACTTTCACCTTTTGCCGAAAGGATATTTCTATGGAGTATATGCAGGTCAACCGCGCCAACGGCCGTGCCGCCAATGAGCTGCGCCCCGTCAAGCTCACTCGTGGCGTCATGAAGCACGCCCACGGCTCGTGTTTGGCCGAGTTCGGTGACACGCGCGTGCTGTGCGCCGCCACTATCGAGGAGGGCGTGCCGGGCTGGCGAAAGGGAGCTAAGGCCGGCTGGGTGACCGCGGAATACGCCATGCTGCCGGCGTCGACCGGCAAGCGCTGCAAGCGCGAGCACGCCAACCGCAAGGGCCGCTCCATGGAGATCGAGCGCCTCATCGGTCGCAGCCTGCGTACCGTCGTCAATATGAAGGCACTCGGCGAGTACACCGTTACCGTCGACTGCGACGTGATTCAGGCCGATGGCGGCACGCGTACAGCGAGCATCACCGGCGCCTGGGTGGCGCTGCGCGACGCCCTCGCCATGTGGGTCGAGGCGGGCAAGATCGAGCGCATCCCGCTTATCGGCCAGGTGGCTGCCATCTCCATGGGCGTTGCCGACGGCAATACGCTGCTTGACCTCGATTATTCCGAGGACAGCCATGCCGAGGTCGACATGAACCTCGTCGCCACCGACACCGGCGAGATGATCGAGCTCCAGGGCACCGGCGAGCAGGCGCCCTTTGACCGCAAACGCCTCAACGCCCTGCTCGACCTGGGCGACAAGGGTATCGCCGAGCTCATCGAGCTTCAGCGCCAAGCCATCGCCTAACCTGCCAAAAGGGACAGGTTTATTTTGGTAGGTTTTATCTGCTGAAATGCTGCGTTGAAAGGTCCGATCGCCTGAGAGGGGAGAGGTCAAGTGCCCAAACGCCCCTCACGCGGCTTGCTATAGAGACAAGGAGGCCAGTCATGGCACTTGAGAAGATTGACATCGACACCCTCGACCCGGCGGCGACCATCGTCGTGGCAACGGGCAACGCCCATAAGCTCACCGAGATCGAGGCCATTTTGGGCAAGGTCATGCCCGAGGTGCGCTTTGTGGCGCTCGGCCAGCTGGGTGATTTTGAGGATCCCGAGGAAAACGGCACGACGTTTTTGGAGAACGCCATCATCAAGGCCCAAGCCGCGGTTGAGGAGACGGGCCTTATGGCCATTGCCGACGATTCGGGCTTGGTCGTCGACGCGCTGGACGGTGAGCCCGGTGTGTATAGCGCGCGCTATGCGGGCGTGCACGGCGACGATGCCGCCAACAACGCCAAGCTTCTCGTTAACCTGGAAGGCGTGGCAGATGAGGACCGCACCGCGCGCTTTATGAGCGTCGTCGCGCTCATCGACACGGACGGTCTGGTTACCTATGGCGAGGGCGCCTGCGAGGGCGTTATCGCGCACGAGGGCCGCGGCGACCATGGTTTTGGCTATGACCCGCTGTTCCTGCCGGTCGACACGCCGGGCAAGACCATGGCCGAGCTGACGGCTGACGAGAAGAACGCCATCAGCCATCGTTTCCACGCGCTCGAGCATCTGTCCGCCAAGCTGACGGGCGAGGAGTAGGCCATGCGTGCGGTGGTGCAGCGCGTGCTCAACGCCGGCGTGACGGTCGACGGCGAGTGCGTGGGCCGCATTGGACGCGGCTACCTGGTGCTGCTGGGTGTGGGCCATGGCGATACGCGTGCCGAGGCCGACAAGCTGTGGGGCAAGCTCCGCGTGCTGCGTATCAACGAGGACGAGAACGGCAAGACCAATCTGGCACTTGCCGATGTCGACGGCGAGGTGCTCGTGGTGTCGCAGTTCACGCTGTTCGCCGACTGCCGCCACGGTCGCCGTCCGTCGTTTACGGATGCCGGCGCACCCGATGTTGCCAACGAGCTCTACGAGTACTTCCTGACGCTTGTGCACGAGGACGTTGAGCATGTGGCGCACGGTATCTTTGGCGCCGACATGAAGGTCGACCTGGTCAACGACGGCCCATTCACCATCGTCTTGGACACCGACAACCTTTAGGTTACGCGGTTTTACCAAACCGCGTAACAACTGGTCATGCGAGGTTGTCGTCTGGTACGTATTTGGGACGGGGCTTATTTAGCTACTTGCGTATGGCCACAACAGGGTGCTATAGTATTAGAGTTTTGTCTATCTTAGGGGTATTATCCCCTTTTTGAATTGCACCTTCTGGAGGCCCTGTTCATGGAAGAGATGGAAGTCAATCACGTCGACGACATCCACGAGAAGCTGACCGATATGGTGGGCGATCGCGTCAAGGTGAAGGCCAACATGGGCCGTACCCGCGTCGTCGAGCGCATGGGCACCATCAAGAGCGTCCACCCCGCCGTCTTTATCGTCGAGGTTGACGAGCGTCGCGGCCGCAAGTCGCGTCAGTCCTACCAGTATATCGATGTCCTCACCGGTCAGGTCGAGCTGTTCGACCCCGAGAGCGGCGAGCACATCTTTACCCCGCTCGGCAATCAGCTCGAGGAGCATTAACGGTGACCGATCGGTCCCTGACTCTTTCCGCGCCGGCAAAGATTAACCTCTACCTGGGGGTTCATACCGAGCGCGATGACCGCGGCTACCACAGGGTCGATTCCCTGATGGCAGCCGTCGGTCTTTCCGATACCGTGACGGTCACGCCGGCGCAGGCGCTGACCGTCCAGACGGTTCCAGCATCAGATTTTCCCATGCAAAAGAATACGGCGTATCGGGCTGCGGTTGCTATGGCCGAGCATTATGGTCGCGAGGCAAACATCTGCGTGACGATTGAGAAGCGCATTCCATTGTGCGCCGGCTTGGGCGGCCCCTCGACGGATGCGGCCGCGGTCATTGTCGCCTTGGCGGAGCTCTGGGGCATTGATCGCACCGACCCAGCGCTCGACGATATTGCGCGGGGCATTGGTGCCGACGTCCCGTTCTTTTTGCACGCGAGTCCTGCGTTCTACGTAGGTGGGGGAGACGTGCTGGCAACTGAGTACCCCGCGCTGCCCGCGACGCCCGTCGTGCTGGTCAAGCCGCGCGAGGCAAGCGTTTCGACAATTGAAGCCTATCGACGTTTTGACGAGGCCCCGGTGCCTGCGGACAAGCCCGGCGCGATAGCTTCTGCCTTGCGTGCTGGTGATGCCGAGACGGCATATGCACTCATCCATAACAACCTTGGTGTCATTTCCGCACAGATGGAGTCGCAGATTCAAACGGTCCTCGACTGGCTGCGTAAACAGGACGGAACCGTTGCTGTAGATGTGTGCGGATCGGGTGCCTGCTCGTTTGCCATTTGCGACACCGCCGCCACGGTCGAAAGGCTTGCCGATGCTGCCCAGCAA
>DBEXKF010000038.1:0-1793 GCA_048175045.1 Collinsella sp. | reverse complement strand
CGAGCGGGATCATGATCTTGACGTCACCGAAGGCGCTAGCGCGCAGCAGAGCGCGGAGCTGGACCTTGTACTGGTCGGGATTGGCCAAGCAGTAACGCACGGCGCGGAAGCCCATGAAGGGGTTGTCTTCCTTGACCATATGCAGATACGGAATCTCCTTGTCGCCACCCACATCGAGCGTGCGGATGATGACCGGAGCACCCTTGAGCGCGCTGGCGACCTTACGGTAGGCGTTGAACTGCTCCTCCTCGGAAGGAAGCTCAGCAGAGTCCATGAACAGGAACTCGGAGCGGAACAGACCGATAGCCTCGGCGTCGTGATCGAGCGCGTTGGGCACGTCATCGGGGTTACCAATGTTGCAGGCGATGATCTTCTTGATGCCATCGGCAGTCACGGACGGCTTGCCACGGAAGGCCTCGAGGGCCGCCTTCTCGGCAGCGAAGGCCTCGGCCTTGGCGGTATAGGCAGCGAGCGTCTCCTCGTCGGGATCGGCCTCGACGATACCCTTGCCACCGTCGACGACAACGGTCATACCGTTGCGCAGCGCGGTGCAGCTGTTGGAAACCGAAAGGACAGCCGGGATCTCGAGCGCGCGCGCGATGATCGCGGAGTGCGACGTGCGGCCACCGGTCTCGGTGACGATGCCGGCAACGTGGGCCTTATCGATCGTGGCGGTCATGGACGGCGTGAGGTCGTGCACGACAACGACGGTGTTCTCGGGCAGGACGGAAAGGTCGACGACCTCCTTGCCCAGCAGCTCGGCCAGAATACCGGTGCGGATGTCGGCGATGTCGGCCGCGCGCAGACGGAACATCTCGTCGTCCATAGACAGGAACATGTTCTCGAACATGGTCGAGGTGTCCATGAGCGCCTGCTCGGCGCAGGTACCGCCGTCAATGGCGGCGTTGATGGCGTCGGTCATGCCCGGGTCCTGAGCCAGGACAATGTGCCCGCTCATGATCTCGGCCTCGGCCTCGCCCACCGTCTCCTTCATGTGGTCGGCCTGAGCCTGGGTCTTCTCGCAGAAGACCGAAAGAGCGGACTGATAGCGCTCCTTCTCTGCTGCCGAATCAGCAACCTCGTGCGGCTCAAACGTCAAGTCGGGATCGACGGCGACCATGACGGTGCCGATACCGATGCCCTCGGAAGCGTTGACTCCCTGATACATTCCCATTCCTCTCTCCGTGTCATGTGATAAAGCGTTTTGCCATATCCATGACAAAAGAGCGCAGTTACCTTACAACAGGTCACTGCGCCCCCAAATATGAACTTAGTTGTTCAACATGCGACCCGTTTGAGTTCTACTCGCCAAGACCGCTCTTGATGAGCTCGATGGCAGCAGCCAGAGCCTCGGCCTCGTCGGCGCCGTCGCACTTGACCTCGACCTCGGTACCGCAGGGGATACCAGCAGCCATGAGGGCCATCGGGGACTTGCCGTTGACCTCCTTCTCGGGGGTGACGACCGTCACGTCACAGGCGTACTTGCCCAGGGTGGAGGCGAACAGACCAGCCGGACGCATGTGCAGACCCTGAGGATTAACGAGGGTAGCCTTCTCAGAAACCATAGTTGACTCCTTTTTTGTGTTTAACCCCTGTCACGCATGTGGCAGGAGCCAGATTCACGACGTTGTTTATATTAACTCACATCAAACGGTTTTTCATTATGTTTCGGACGAATTGTTGGACAGATGTGTTTGTCGTCCGCTTGCTCGCCCACAGGGGCGAGCAAGCTGCGGAAACACGGTCGGTCCAGAGTAATGTCGGCTGAAAGGTATTCTGGCTGATGGGATAAC
>DBEXKF010000037.1:0-2236 GCA_048175045.1 Collinsella sp. | reverse complement strand
CTGCTGGGCATGTTTATCGTGGCCGTCGCCATCACCAAGTTTGTGTCGGTGGGCTCGCTTGCCGCGGCCATCGGTCTTCCCATCGCTGCCTGCGCGGTCTTTCCGTACAGCAGCCTCGGACTTAAGTTTTGCATGGCGCTGATCGGCATCACCGTGGTGTGGGCCCATCGTGCGAACATCAAAAAGCTCATGACGGGGAAGGAGTCCAAGCTCTCGTTTACCAAGCGCGTCACCGAGCCCGACGATAAGTAGGAGAGAGTCATGAATGTTGCGCTGATTGGCTCCGGCTCCTGGGGAACCGCCGTCGCGGGCCTTGCCGCCGCGCGGGCCGAGCGCGTGACCATGTGGGCCCACAGCGAGCAGACGGCCTCCGGCATCAATGGCGAGCACCGCAATCCCCGGTATCTGGTGGACTACGAGCTGCCCGGCAACGTTGTCGCCACCACGGACCTGTCGCAGGCGCTCGACGGCGCCGAGGCCATCATCTTTGCCGTTCCTTCGACGCACCTTCGCAGCGTGTGCCACCAGGCCGCGCCCTTTATCGCCGCCGATACCCCAGTGCTCTGCCTCACCAAGGGCATTGAGCCTGAGTCCGGCCTGCTCATGAGCGAGGTCATCGCCAGCGAGATCGGCAACGAGTCGCGCGTGGCGGCGCTCTCGGGCCCCAACCATGCCGAGGAGATCTGCCGCGGAGGTCTTTCTGCCGCCGTCATCGCCAGCGAAGATCCGCAGATAGGGGAGACCTTTAAGGACCTACTCCTGTCCACGGCCTTCCGCATCTATCTGTCGCAAGACATGACCGGCGTTGAGGTTTGCGGCGCCATGAAAAACGTCATCGCCATCGTGTGCGGCATTTCCGCCGGCTCCGGCGCAGGCGACAACACGCTCGCCCTCATCATGACGCGCGGCCTGGCCGAGATCAGCCGCCTGGTGCACGCCCGCGGCGGTCAAGCTATGACCTGCATGGGACTTGCCGGCATGGGCGACCTCATTGCCACCTGTACCTCGGAGCATTCGCGCAACCGCACCTTTGGCTACGAGTTTGCCCACGGCGTTTCGCTCGACGAGTACCAGACGCGCACGCATATGGTTGTCGAGGGCGCCGTCGCGGCCCGCAGCGTCAGCGAACTTGCCCGTTCACTGGGTGTAGACATTCCGCTCACCTTTGCCGTGGAGCAAACGCTCTACAACGGTGTTACTTTGGATAGAGCGCTCGAGATTCTTACCGACCGCGTACCCTCCCAAGAGTTCTACGGACTCACCGACTAGCGCAGAAAGGCTTCTACCATTGGTTCCATCAAAATCGCTCCGTCCGTCCTCTCGGCCGACATGGCCAACCTCAAGGGCGAACTCGACAAGATCGCCGGCGCCGACTACGTGCACTTCGACGTTATGGACGGTCACTTTACCGGCAACCTCACCTTTGGCGTTGACATCCTCAAGGCCGTCAAGCGCTCCACCGATGTCCCGGTCGACGCGCACCTGATGGTGTCGAACCCCGATGAGACGGTCGATTGGTACGCCGACGCCGGTGCCGACATGATCACCGTGCACTACGAGGCTTCCACGCACCTGCACCGCACGCTCACGCATCTGCAGCAGCGCGGCGTCAAGGCCGGTGTTGTGCTCAACCCCGCCACCCCCGTGTGCGTACTCGAGAGCATCATCGACGTTGTCGACATGGTACTGCTCATGAGCGTGAACCCCGGCTTTGGCGGCCAGAGCTTTATCCCCGGTACCATTGCCAAACTGCACGAGCTCAAGGCCATGTGCGAGCGTCACGGCGTGTCGCCCCTGATCGAGGTCGACGGCGGTATCTCTTCCAAGAACATCGCCGAGGTCGTCAAGGCTGGCGCCAACGTTCTCGTGGCCGGTTCCGCCGTATTTAAGTCCGAAGATCCCGCCGCTGAGGTTGCGCTGCTGCAGAAGCTGGGCAACGAGGCTGCACAGGAGGCATAAATCCTTATGACCGCAGGTCAAAACCGCATACCCGTGAATCTTGACTATGCCGCCTCGACGCCCATGCGCGCCGAGGCGCGCCTTGCGCAGCGTGAGTACGACGATAGCGAGCTTGCAGGCGTCAACCCCAACTCGCTGCACTCCCTCGGCCGCAAGGCTGCCGCGCGTCTGGAAGTTGCACGTCGCGAGATCGCCCGCAGCTTTGGCGCGCGCGTCCGCCCGTCCGAGATAGTCCTGACCAACGGTGGCACCGAAGCCAACCAGCTGGCGCTGCTCG
>DBEXKF010000036.1:0-4752 GCA_048175045.1 Collinsella sp. | reverse complement strand
GGGCACCACGCCGTCAACACGGTCGATACGCACGACGGCCGAGTCCACGTGCGGTGCCGGCATAAAGCAACGCGGCGGCACCTCAAAGCGACCCGTCACCTGCGCATACAGGCCGAGCTTTGCCGTATAGCCGCCATAGGTCTTATTGCCCGGCACTGCGGCAATGCGATCGGCAACCTCCTTTTGAACCATGACGACGGCGCGCTTAAGCGCGGGCATCGTCTGGAAGAACTGCAGGATGATCGTCGCCGCCACGTTATAGGGCAGGTTCGCGACAAATACCGTCGGTTCACCGCCCGCAACCTGCTCAATCTGCTCCGGCGTCACCCTGAGCGCGTCGCCCATGATAAAGCGGAAGTTGGCGTAGTCAGCGGCATGGGCATCGAGCACCGGCTCGAGCTCGGGGTCGGCCTCGATCGACGTGACGCACGCCGCCTCCTGCAGCAGCGCAAGCGTGAGCGTACCAACGCCCGGACCGACCTCGAGCACGCGCTCATCGCCCGCAAGCTCGGAAAGCTCGCAAATGCGCTCAATTACATGGTTGTCGATCAGGAAGTTCTGGCCCAGGCGATGCTTGGTCGCAAGGCCAAACTCCTCCAGCAGCTCCCTTGTTGCCGTGGGGTTTGCCAAAGGCGAAGTTGTCATAGTTGCCTCCTTAGCATGGTGGCGGCGTCTTGAAACAAAAGGGCATGGACCGTTGCGGCCATGCCCTTACATCTAAACAGCAAATTGCCGATATGGCGCGCGGCGGCTTAGCCCAGACGCGGGAACAGCGGCTCGCCCTTCTCGACGGGCTGACCACCGGCAAGCAAGCCCCAAGCGCAAATGCCCTTGAGGTCGTCGCTCGCGGCCTCGTCCTCGCAGGACAGGCGGCGCAGGACCTCGGCAGAGGTCTGAGGCATGAGCGGCATCAGCAGGTGAGCGGCGATGCGGATGGCCTCGAGCAGGTTGTAGATCACAAATGCCAGCTCGTCAGCCTTGGCCTCGTCCTTGGCAAGCGCCCAGGGCTCAGAGTCCTCGATGTAGTGGTTGGCGGCGTGGATGAGCTCCATGACCTCGTCCTTAGCTCCACCGTAATCGAGCACGTCCATCTTGGCCATGTAGCGCTCGACCAGGCCATCGGCGATCTTTGCCAGCGGGTTGTCGAACGCATCGAACGACGCGGGCTTGGCGGGCGCGCAACCGTCAAAGTACTTGCCGCTCATGTTGAGCGAACGCGAGATCAGGTTGCCCCAGCTGTTGGCCAGGTCGGCGTTGTAGACCTGCTCCATGCGATCGAAGCTGATGGCACCGTCGGTGCCGGGGACGACGTCGGTCATAAAGTAGTAGCGATAGCCCTCGACGCCTAGCATGTCGATAACGTCCTGCGGAGCGATGGCGTTGCCGCGGCTCTTGGACATCTTCTCGGCCTTGCCGGTCTCGGCATTGCGCACGGTCAGGAAGCCGTGGGCAAAGACATGCTCGGGCAGAGCCTCGCCGATGGCCATGAGCATGGCGGGCCAAATGACGCAGTGGAAGCGGATGATGTCTTTACCCACGATGTGGAACTGCGCAGGCCAGCGATAGGCCAGCTCGGCACGCGCCTCGTCGGTGTCGACACCGTAGCCGACGGCCGTCATATAGTTGAGCAGCGCATCGAACCACACGTAGGTCACGTGGCCCTCGTCAAACGGGACCTGAATGCCCCAGTCAAAGCTCGTGCGGCTCACGGAAAGGTCGTTAAGGCCGCCCTCGACAAAGCTGCGCACCTCGTTCATGCGGAACGCAGGCTCGACAAAGTCGGGATGCTCGTCATAGAGCTTAAGCAGCTTGTCCTGGAAGGCGGAAAGCTTAAAGAAGTAGGACTCCTCCTGCACGCGCTCAAGCGGACGGTGGCAGTCGGGGCACAGGTGCTGGCCGACGCTGCCGTACTCCTCGTCGCCCTTCTGGACCTGCGTATCGGTAAAGTAGGTCTCGTCAGGCACGCAATACCAGCCGTCGTAGCTGCCCTTATACAAGTAGCCGGACTCCTTCATGCGCTCCCACAGGTACTGCACGGCATGGTGCTGGCGCGGCTCGGTGGTGCGGATGAAGTCATCATTGGAAATCTCGAGCTTGCTCCAAAGCTCCTTGAAGTGCGGGGCCTGGCTGTCGGTCCACTCCTGCGGCGTCATGTTGTGCTTGGCTGCGGCCTCGGCGACCTTCTCGCCGTGCTCGTCCATGCCGGTCAGGAACTTGACGTTATAGCCGGCGGAGCGGCGATAGCGAGCCTGAACGTCGGCGATGATGGTGGAATAAGCCGTGCCCAGGTGCGGATCGGCGTTGACGTAGTAGATGGGCGTCGTGATAAAGAACGAAGGCTTGCTTTGATCCATGGGGTTTGTCCTCCAGAAAAACGTTGCATACAGAGGATGATTCTAGCGCAAGGGCTGGATATCCTCCATCTATTGCATATCGAGCACCATGGCATAGACATCGCGCTTGCGGCGCGAATACTTCTGAGACAGGCGCTTGGCCACCGCAGAGGCGGGCTCCCCCTCCTCGAGCGCGGCGCGGATATCCGCGCGCAGGGCCTCATCGGGATCCGCTGCCGCGGCGCCAACCGGCGCGATACCGGCCTCTTCGTCCTCGCTCGGCGGCGCGATGACCAGCGCAATCTCGCCCTTTACCTCGCCGCGAGCACGCAGCTCCTCGGAAAGCTGGGCAGCGGGCCCGCGCAAGACCTCCTCGTGTAGCTTGGTAAGTTCGCGGCAGACGGCAACCTCACGCTGGGGAAAGACCTCCGCCACGGCCTCGAGCGTCGCCACGATGCGATGTGGAGACTCGTAGAAGATGAGCGCGCCGGGCACCACGGCAAGGCGCTGCAAACGGCGCACACGGTCGCCGTGCTTTCGGCCCAAAAAGCCCTCAAAGAAAAAATGCTCGCAGGGAATGCCGGACGAAACAAGCGCCGTGACGCAAGCAGAGGGCCCGGGAATAACTTCGACGGGCACATCGGCCTCACGCGCCGCCTCGACCAGCGCCTGGCCGGGATCGGACACGCTCGGCATGCCGGCATCCGAGGCAAAGGCGAGGGTCTCCCCCGCCAGCAGACGGTCGACCAGGCCGGCGGCGCGGCTGGCGATCACATTCTCGTCGCAACGGACAAGTGGCTTGGAAATGCCCAGGTGCATCAGCAGCTTTGACGTCACACGCGTGTCTTCGCAGCAAATGGCATCGGCGGCGGCAAAGGCTTCGCCAACGCGCGGGGACAGGTCGCCCAGGTTGCCGATGGGCGTGCCGACCACATAGAGTTTGCCCGTATGGGCGCTGTTTTGCGTCATATCAACCTATTCAATCATGCCGCGCTCGAGTGTACCGAGCGCCGCGCGGGCGTCCCATGCTGCAATGCGCTTCTCGGTCTTCCACGTTTGGAAGAACCAACCTGCAGCCGGCGCAAACGAAGCCAGCTGATTGGCGATAAACACGCGCTCGTAGGCATTGCGGCCCTCGGGCGTAACCGACGAGTTGGCAAAGATCGCCGCGCCCGACCATTCGCCCACCAGCACGGGGAACCCAGTCGAAATCGCTTCTTTAAGCTCGCGCTTGTTACGCGAAATCGCCGTCGTCAGCCCGCGGGGGCTCGTGATGTCGAGCGCATGCTCGTCGCGGTAATGGTACAGGTGAAGGTCCATGTAGACGTTCTTGTACTTGGCGCCGCGCATAAAATGTTTCCACTCGCTGGGATGCCCCGACGACGAGAAGACGACGATCTTATCCTCGGGCATATACGAACGAACGAGCTCGTAGGCATCGCGATAGAAATTGCGCAGGTAGTGGGCCGGAATGCCATCCGTCATGGTAAAGAGGCTCTTGCGAACGCTCATCTGCGGCGTGTCCAACAGCTCGATGCCCAGCAGGCTCTCGGCCTCGCCGTAACGCTCGGCCAAGCGCTCGAGCACGTCGAGTGCGACATGGCGGCCGTTAGTGGACGAATGCCACTCGGCGACAGCCTCCGGCGTGGTGGGCGAATCGTTGGAATCTCCCTGGCCACCGGGCACAGTTGCTAGATCAAGCAGCACGCGGATGTCGTACTTGGCAGCCCACTCAATTGCACGGTCGATGTAGTCGACAACCGAGATGTAGGACGCATCGGACTCCTGTGAGCCAAAGGCATACCAGGGCACCGGCAGGCGCACGGCGTTGAGGCCGATCTGCGCCATGCGACGGAAATCATCCTCGCTCACAAACGTCTCGTAATGACGGCGCATGCGCTCGTTATAGGCGGCGGTGCCCATGGCCTCCTGCAGCTCGGCCGCGTTGGATGCACCGGTCGCCGCGTATAGCGACGGGGTCACCCAAGGCTCGGGAATAAACCAGCCAGAGAGATTAACGCCGAGTATCCTCTCCATCACTGCCCCCTTTTGAATCATACGGGCTAAGCCCGCATCGCTCTTGCATGACATATCTATCGATTTGAGTATACCCGCGCATGCAGACAGGCGACCGAACGGTCTACAAAGTGGCGCAAAAGTGGGAGGAATGTCTGGGACAGGTGGGCACGAGCTGGTGCGCCGAGATGTGCGCGCACGTCGGAAGTAAGCGCCGGAAAGCGCATCCCGTTTTTCGCAAAAGACTGGGATGCATTTTCCGTTCGAGGCCTCAATCGGAAAATGCATCCCGTTCTGAGCGCGAGATCTGGGACGCAGTTTCCGCCAAAGGCCGCAAAAGGAAAGCACGTCCCATTCTGACGCCGGATTCCGGGTCGCGCTTTCCCAAGCGACATCAAAGCGG
>DBEXKF010000035.1:0-3827 GCA_048175045.1 Collinsella sp. | reverse complement strand
TGGACAAAGTTGCCCTTTTCCATGTTGCCAAAGCCCGCGTCGATCGACTGGGGCTTCACGCGGTACGAGACGAACCAGCATAGCGGGCAGGTCGAATAGGCCTCGATCTGCGAGGCGGACGTCAGACGCGGCACGAGCGGCGCGTCCTCACCCTCGCCATCGCGACGGCGCAGGACCAAATACGGCACGGCCTCGGCACTCAGATGCTGAGGGGCTTCACAGGTCACGCGCTCGCGCTTGAGGCCTTCACCTGCCGCGGGATCAAAGTCGGCGATGATATCGCCCTCGCCCACGCGCATGGGCTTGGCAGCGCCAGCGGCCTCGGCATGTGCCCACAGCTCGGTCCATACGGCTGCCGGGTAGCACTCGCGTGCCTGGCGATCGTGCGTCACACAGGCGAGCGCGACCGGACCGCTCGCCGCCTGCATCGCACGGCCAAAGCGCACGCGCAGCAGGGCAGCGGGCTCCAAAGACACGCCGTCGCGGCGCAGCTCGGCTGTCAACGTGGCAAGCGGGCCCTCTTCGTGCGAAAGCGGATAGCTGTCCAGGTCGACATCGGCAAACAGCACGGCATCGTAGCTGCCAGGGCGAAGAACCGACGCATCGGCAAGCGACGCGAAGCGCACTTGTGCTCGTGGTGTGCGATCGACCTCATAGGTCTCGTAATCGTAGGCGGTACTGCGCTTGTCCACCTTGGTTCGAACGCCGTCGAGAACCGGCACGGTCGCGGCCTGCGACACGTCGAGCGCGCGAGCATCGTTCATAAGGATGTCGATGGCATGGCGCAGCAAAGCCGTCTCTGCCTGGCGACGGGCCTGGCCGTCAAGGCCGCCTAGAGCGCGATCGGGCAACGCCTCGGCAACGGCAAGCATGGCCTTAAGCGCCGTCACGGGCTTGTCACGCCACAGCGCCTGGAACACGTCCGAGACCACACACGGTACGTTCTTAAACCAGTTATCGTCGCTCGTCGCCTTGCGCGCGCCCCTCACCTGGCCCTGAACGCTCTGCAGCAGGCTCTTGACGCCCGCGGTAGTCTTGCTGCGCG
Source organism: Collinsella sp. (assembly GCA_048175045.1). GTDB lineage: Bacteria > Actinomycetota > Coriobacteriia > Coriobacteriales > Coriobacteriaceae > Collinsella. Next base: position 2,782 of record DBEXKF010000035.1, on the reverse strand, counting down.
AGAGACGCATATTCTTATCGAAGGTACGGGCATTGACGGCATCAGCGCCCGAAAGCGGACTGTAGATCCAGTCGGTAAGCTCCGGCGCGGGCCACCACTCAGTCTTGGAAGCGGTGCCCTCGTCGGCGGCTTTCATACGCTCGATCAGGTTGGCGAGCGCCGTAAACTGCCTGCCCGCGATGGACTGGGAAAACGCCGTGAACTCAGTCGTCTCGGCCGCAATGTGACGCGCCGCCAAACGGGCGGCGAGCTCGCCGAACAGCTGGGGTGCCCGGGCAGAAACGACGAGCACGCGCACGGGGTCGGCGGGCGTTGCAGTAGCTTTATCGGCCTTGGACTCCTTGTGCGCTTTCACCAACTTATCGATGGCGTCCGCATAGACATGAGCACGGGCATGGGGGCCGGCGACCTCAATAAAGGCAGGCTGAGCGGCGGCCCCGCAAGCGACATCAGACGCGACGGCGTCCTCCCCCAGCGGCGCGATCTCAAACAGCACACCGCGGGCATCAAATGCCGTGGCAAGCTCCTCGCGCATCGCCGCCTGCTCGCGGGCAAGCAGCACGACGACCTCTCCCCCATTGTTCGCCACGGCAGACAGCAGCTCGAGTAGACCGTGCGTAAACGACGTGGTACCGCGCACGCATACGGCGCGGGCGCACGCCGGCAGGCTATCGGCCAGGGCACCGGCCATAATGTCGGCTGCCTCGCAGGGCTCGACCATATCTCGACGGTCCAAACCGCCCGCGTAGGCACGCAAAAGCTCAAACACACGAGCCTCGGCATCGCTTTTTGGCTCAGGCTGGCAATTGTTGCCACCGCATCGCTCGGCCGTCGTCCCCGCCACACCCGGCAGCACATCGCGGGCCATGCGCGCGAGCATGCGCACCGTGCCCTGGCTACGCGAAAGCGGCTGCAGGTCGGCATCGTCGCGGCGGGCAATCATATCCGAAAACAGCATCTGACGTTGCAGGTTGTCGACGAAACCGCGCCCGTCGCCCAAAAGCTCCCAAAGCGAGCGAAGCCACGATGCGGGTGTCTTGTAGTCGATACCCAGCGAAATGCCGGCTTCCGCCGCATCATGACGGCACAGATCGAGCTCGGCAAACGTTGGTGCCAGCAACACGGCACGCCCGTGACGGGCAATAAGGTCGGCAAGCAGCGCCGACTCGGCATCGCTCAAATCCGTGCCGGCATTGGTGGTATAGATTCGAACAGGCATGGTCCTCCGCTCAAACCGTTCGCAATAATCAATGCATCCATCCTACCCGCCCAAGCGGACACATTGCCACCGCAGTTCCATCTTTTGGTACAAAGCAACCTGAACCCAACGCACCAGCCGATTGCAGGCATATAAAAACCGCCCCCGGAGGGACGGTTCTTCGTAATTCAATGTTGTCGCTGGCCTACTCGCCATCCTCCAACTTAATGAGGATCTTGCGGTAGCCACCGTACTCGCCGTTCAGCGCCTTTGAAACGCGGCTCACCGTGGTGGACGAAGCGCCGGTACGGGCCTGAACCTCAACATAAGGCTCGCCCTCGTCCAAATAGCGCGCAACCTGCAAACGCTGAGAAAGGTCGCAAATCTCGCGCGGCGTGCAGATATCGGTCAAAAACGCTTGGATATCCTTCTCGTCGTCCAAAAGGCTAAATGCGTGGACCAGCTGCTTGACATCAGGCTTGTCAAACATGTTCTCGATATTCATCGATCACCGCCAAACCCGCCAAAAGGCATCGAAGTTGATACTGACATCGGGCATCGTTCACCCGTTCTATGCAATAGGGCAACGCCTGTGGCTTTTGCCCGTAGCAGTGTAGCACACCACCAAACTAAAGCGACAAGACTCTCTGCCAGCGGCGCGTTTTTCAGGACGAACGCCGTTTAGAAACCATATGCGCACGTAAGCTCCACGAATATTTGAGACAATGGGCGCCCAAACACCGCGGCGCGCCCGCGCAACCATCCAGGTCGCCGCCGTAAGCCGCTTCACGCGACGCCAGCAATCCCGGCGCAAGAAAGGATTCACGCCATGCGCTTTATGTTTAACTGGCTCTTCACCTCGATCGCCATCGCGATCGCCACGTTCCTCGTCCCCGGTATCCAACCCTTCGGCTTTGCCGAGACCTGGGTCTGCTTTGCCTTTGTGGGACTGTTCCTGAACATTGTCGATTCGTTCGTCAAACCGTTCCTGACCGTCATCTCACTGCCGCTCACTATTATTACGCTTGGTGTTTTTCAGCTCGTAGTCAACAGCTTTATGCTCGAGCTGGCCAGCTACCTGTCGGTCAATCTGCTGGGCGCGGGCATCTCCATCGCCAGCTTTGGATCGGCCTTTATGGGCAGTATCCTGGTATCCATCACGCGCAGCATCCTCGACAGCATCGCCGAGGACTAAAACGGCCATTCCGGCCGTGCCCGTCTCAACAGCCCAAAACGAAGGCCGCCCATCGCAAAAATGGGCGGCCTTCTTATTTGTCAAGTCTCAAAGGGCGAGAGAATCTACCATTTCTACCCCGTCCCCAAATGGCAGGTGTGGGTTAGATGACGTAGTCGTAGCCATGGTTGGGAGCGACAAGTTGATCGAGTGTCACACCGTCGAGGTAGTCGTTGATGAGCTTGTCCAGGTTCTTCCACACGTCGAGCGTGGGGCACTCATCCGAGCGTGAGCAGCCCTTGCAGTCGCCATCCAGGCAGGCGACCGGCGCCAGACTGCCCTCGGTCAGGCGCAGGATCTCGCCCACCGTGTACTGCTCGGGCGGGCGCGTGAGCACGTAGCCGCCGCCC
>DBEXKF010000034.1:0-2174 GCA_048175045.1 Collinsella sp. | reverse complement strand
CTGCAGGAGAGCATCGGCTGGATGTCGTTTGCCCTGCCGATGCAGTACTACCTGGTGACCTATGCTGCGCTGATTCTGGTCGGCGTGATTATCGGTCTCTTTGGTTCTGCCATCGCCATGCGCCGCTACCTGCGCGTGTAGGCATGCCTGGAATTCATCCCTTCCAACGGGTCGTCTCTTATGGGGCGGCCCGTTTTTTGTCCCCTAGGGATCATTTGGGTAGACTCTTGGGATGTAAACGGCAATCGATAGTTAGGAGGCGCCATGGGGCGCAATAACAAGCATAAGCGTGGAGCTCGCAATAAGCGCGGGCCGGTGCGCAGCGAACGCCGTCCGAGCCTGACCGGGCGCGTGCAGCTCCATGAGCACAGCGCCTACGTTGTAACCGAAAACGGCGACTACAAGGTCATGGGCCGCGGTAAGCGTGAGATCATGGACGGCGATACCGTTGCCGTGAGCATTAAGAACAGCCCGCATGGCGAGCGTCGCGCCGTGATCGAAGGCGTGGTTGAGCGCGCAGCCATAAGCGTGGTGGGCACGTACCAGACCGCCGGTCCGCTCGGTGTGATCGAGCCGCTCGATTCGCGTCTGAAGGCCGACTTCTTCATTCTGCCCGAGGATACCTCGGCGGATCGTCTGGGCGTCCACCCGGGTGATGCTGTTGTCGCGCGCATTTTGACCTACCCGACGCGCCTGGAATCGGGTACCGTGACGATCGAACGCCGCATCGGCGGAGATGACGCGCCCGATTTGGGTGTTCAATATGTGATGGCGCGTTACGGCTATACCGATAGCTATTCCGAGGCCGCGCTGGACGAGGCCGAGGGGCTTTCGCTCGATGTGTCCGCGGCGCTTAAGGACCCGCTCCGCCGCGATCTGCGCGACCGCTTTGTCATCACGATCGACCCGGTCGACGCGCGTGACTTTGACGATGCCATTTCGTTGGAGCGCACGCCCGAGGGTGGCTACAAGCTGGGTGTGCATATCGCCGACGTTTCACACTATGTGGCTTGGGACGGGCATATCGATCTTGAGGCTCGCCATCGTACGACATCGGTGTATCTGGCCGATCGCGTGCTTCCCATGCTGCCCGAACGCCTGTCCTGTGACCTGTGCTCGCTTCGCCCTGACGAGGACCGTCTTGCGTTTACCGTCGATATCGAGCTCGATGCGCAGGGTCGCGTGCGACATTACGATCCGTATCCCAGCGTGATTCGCTCGCGTGTGCGTATGGACTATGACGGCGCCGAGGCGCTGCTGGTGCGTGCCGGCGCAGTTGAGTATTCCGTGTTGGAGGGCGCTGCGGAAGATGTCGCTGCGGCCGAAGCCTCGCGCGAGAAAGCGCTTGAGCGCGGGCTTGCGTGCGAGGATACCGCTCGCGGCTACAATGTCGACCTCGGCGATTTTCTTGTCGCCGCCAACGAACTCGCCGAACTTCGCCGTCGTATCCGTCGCGCCCGCGGCTCAGTCGATTTTGACACGGCCGAGATTCGCGCCCTATTGGATGAGGACGGAGTACCCGTGCAGATTGTGGCGCATGAGCGTTCGTGTGCCACGTCGCTTATCGAGGAAGCCATGCTGCTCGCCAACGAGTGCGTTGCAGAGTGGCTGGCAGACCGTGATATCGAGGCCTGCTATCGCGTGCATGAGGATCCGAGCCCCGATAGCCTGCACGGTGCCGCCGTTGCGCTGGCGCAGCTAGGCATCATCGACGATCGCCGTGCTGCCGGTATTGCCCTGGGGAGCCCCGATGAGCTGCAGGCTGCAGTTGATGCTGCCGCCGGTACGGCCAACGCACCGCTCGTCAACACACTGCTTCTGCGCAGCATGCAGCGCGCGCTGTACAAGCCGCGCAACGAGGGCCACTTTGCGCTCGCCGCGCCGTGCTACTGTCACTTTACGAGTCCCATCCGTCGCTACCCCGATCTGGTGGTGCACCGCGTGCTCAAACTGCAGTTGGCCTATGAGCAGCTCGGCGGCAAGGACGCCTTGGTCCGTACGCCGCGGCTGATCGGCAAGGGGCGCGAGTCGCTGCCGCGCATTCTGCCGCAGATCTGCCGCGCATGCAGCGATGCCGAGCGCGCGGCAGATGCCGCCAGCCATGCGACGCAAAAGATCAAGATTGCCCAGTACTATGAGGACCGTCTGGGCGAGCGCTATGCCGGAACCGTCTC
>DBEXKF010000033.1:0-7726 GCA_048175045.1 Collinsella sp. | reverse complement strand
AAAGAACATCCTGGTTACGGGCCTCAAGCGTATGGAGTATCGCGGCTATGACTCCTCGGGCGTCGCGCTCGAGGTGGGCGAGGGCGCCGCGGCGCACCTCGACGTCATCCGCCGCGTGGGCAAGGTCGCGGGCCTGGAGAGCGAGCTTTCCAACATCGACAGCGACGCTACCTGCGGTATCGGCCATACCCGTTGGGCCACCCACGGCAAGCCCTCTGTCGTTAACGCTCACCCCCACACCAGCTGCGACGGTCGTATCGCCATCGTCCACAACGGCATCATCGAGAACTTCGCCGAGCTGCGCGAAGAGCTGGAGGGTCGCGGCCACCACTTTAAGAGCGAGACCGATACCGAGGTCTTCGTGCATCTGATCGAAGAGGCTTATGCCGAGACGCACGACCTGATGGCCTCCGTGCGCGAGGCGTGCACCCACGTGGTCGGTGCCTATGGTCTGGCCGCCGTGTGCGCTGACGAGCCCGGCGTGATCGCCGTGGCCCGCAAGGATTCCCCGATCGTGGTCGGCGCGGGCGAGACCGGCTCCTATGTTGCTTCCGATGTCATCGCGCTCATCGACGCCACCCGCGATGTCGTGGTGCTCGAGGACGGTCAGTTTGCCAAGCTCACGCCCGCAGGCGTCGAGTACACCGACGAGGCCGGCAACGTTATCGAGCCCAAGGTCACCCACATCGACTGGGACCTGGACATGGCAGAAAAGGGCGGTTATCCCGACTTTATGCTCAAGGAAATCCACGAGCAGCCGCGCGTCGTGCGCGACACGCTGGTTGGTCGTATGACGCCGGCTGGCGAGCTCGACATCGACGAGCTGGGCCTTTCGCTCGAGGAGCTCAACGACATCGACCGCGTCTACGTGATCGCTTGCGGCACCAGCTATCACGCTGGCCTCATTGCCAAGAATCTCATTGAGGGCTGGGCTCGCATCCCCACCGAGGTGGAGGCGGCCAGCGAGTTCCGTTATCGCAATCCCATCATTACGCCGACGACGCTTGTCGTTGCCGTGTCCCAGTCGGGCGAGACGGCCGATACCCTTGCCGCCATTCGCGATGCGCGCATCAAGGGTGCCAAGGTCTTCGGCATCACCAACGTGGTGGGCAGCCCCGTGGCGCGTGAGAGCGACGGCGTCATCTACACCAAGGCTAACAAGGAGATCGCGGTCGCCTCAACCAAGAGCTTTATCGGCCAGGTTGTGAGCCTCACGCTTTTGGCTCTGCTGTTGGCACAGGTCAAGTACCGCCTGACCACCAAGCAGGCGCGCATGCTGTTCCGCGAGCTTTCCGATACGGCCGAGCAGATCCAGTGGATTTTGGATACCCAGACCGAGGCCGTGCATGAGGCCGCCCTGCTGTGCAAGGACGCGCAGTCGGCGCTGTTCGTGGGCCGTGGCATGGGTGCCGCTATTTCCTACGAGGGTGCGCTCAAGCTCAAGGAAGTCAGCTACCTGCACGCCGAGGCATATGCCGCCGGTGAGATGAAGCATGGCCCCATTGCCCTGATTGACCCGGGCTTCCCTGTCATCGCCGTGGCCACCAAGAGTGCCACCTACGACAAGACCGTGTCGAACCTTATGGAGTGCAAGGCGCGCGGTGCCAAGGTCATCGTCGTTGCCACCGAGGGCGACGAGGAGATCATCAAGATCGCCGACTGCATCATCCGCGTGCCGGCAGTCCGCGACGTGTTCAGCCCCATCACGGCGAGCGTCCCGCTGCAGTTGCTCGCCCGCGAGGTAGCCATCCTGCGAGGTTGCGATGTCGATCAGCCCCGAAACCTCGCTAAGAGCGTGACCGTGGAATAGTTGGTTCCGCCGTCCTAGCGACCAAGGCCCGGCTCCGTTGCAGCGGAGCCGGGCCTTGTTGCATTTGCCCAGATAAAACCTGCCAAAATAAACCTGTCCCTTTTTGGCAGGTTAGCGGAGCTTGCTGGTCTCGAAGTACTCGGGGAACTGGTCCAGAACCTCGGTTTGGTTGCGGAACATCATGTGCAGGTGCTTGCTGACCAAAAAGCTCGCTTCGATGGGGTCGCGACCGGCGATAGCGCGGCGAATCTGCTTGTGTTCGTTCACGATGTCCTGATTGTCGAGAACCTGCGTGGCAGCGCGCAGCCAGCGGAAGCGCTCCAGGTCGGCATTGGTCTCTTCGAGCCACGACCACACGGTGCTGCGACATGCGATGCTAAAAATCATGTGATGCATGAGGTTATCGCTCAAAAAGAAGCCGATGCGATCCTCATCGGCCATGGCCTTTTCCTGCAGCGCGATGGCGCGGTCGAGCTGCTCGATGCCGGCCGACGTGGCGCGCGCACAGCACTCCACAATCACCTGCTTTTCCAGATGCTCGCGGATGTAACAGGCACTCTCGGCAAGGGTGAGGTTGATGGGCGAGACATAGGTGCCGCTTTGGGGCACGGTGCGCACCAGGCCCTCTTGCGCCAGACGCACCAGTGCCTCGCGCACGGGGGTGCGCCCCATATCCAGGTCATCGCAAAGTTGCTTGACGCCCAGCTTTTCGCCCGGCTTGTAGTCCAGGTAGACGATTTTGCGTCGAATGGTGTGGTAGGACTGGTCCTGTAGACTCGTTTCCTGCTCGCCGACGTGCATCGATTCTTCCATAGCGCCTCGCAACTGTTCTATCAAACTCATATGTCAGTTGTTAATTATGCCGCGAATCAGCTCTCCGCGGTGGGTAATTCGGCTGTCGCCCGAGAACTATTGCGGCATCTTAGTCTGTGTTTGCGCAAGGCTGCGCTCAATGTTGCCGTATCATAAGCCGTCGCAAACGTGAAATAGAAAGAAGGAATCCCATATGCAACTGGCAAATATCGTACGCGAGCGCTGGAAAGGCGTCTTGTTCTGCCTGATCATCGCCATTCCCGCGACGTTGCTCGGCAAACAGGTTGAGGTGGTCGGCGGTCCGGTATTCGCCATCCTCTTTGGCATGGTCCTGGCGCTCGTCTTTCCCAAGAATCGTCGCGAACAGCTCGCCGCCGGCGTCACCTATACGTCCAAAAAAGTCTTGCAGTACGCGGTTATCCTGCTTGGCTTTGGCATGAACCTCTCCCAGATTCTGTCCAAGGGCGCCCAGTCGCTGCCGATTATCGTGGCGACAATCTCGACCTCGCTTGTCATCGCCTTTGTGCTCTGCCGCGTTATGAACGTGCCGGGTAAGATCGCGACGCTTGTGGGCGTGGGTTCGTCGATTTGCGGCGGTTCTGCCATCGCCGCGACCGCGCCCGTCATCGACGCCGACGATCACGAGATTGCCCAGGCCATTTCGGTCATCTTCCTGTTTAACGTTATCGCGGCGCTCGTGTTTCCAACGCTCGGCGGCATGCTCGGGCTGACCAACGAGGGCTTTGGCCTGTTTGCCGGCACCGCCATCAACGACACCTCGTCCGTAACGGCTGCGGCGAGCGCTTGGGACAGCATGCATCCCGGCGCCAATGTGCTCGAGAGCGCCACGGTGGTCAAGCTCACCAGGACGCTGGCCATTATTCCCATCACGTTGGTCCTCGCATGCTGGCAGATGCATCTGGCGCGCAAGGCCGGCGGTGACGCCAAAAGCACGTTCTCCCTTAAACGCGCGTTTCCCATGTTTGTGCTGTTCTTTGTGCTGGCGAGCGTGATCACTACGGTGTTTCAGCTTCCCGTGTCCATCACGGCGCCCATCAAGGAGCTGTCGAAGTTCTTTATTGTGATGGCCATGGCGGCTATTGGTTTTAATACCGATATCGTCGAGCTGGTCAAAAAGGGCGGCAAGCCCATCGCGCTGGGCTTTTGCTGCTGGATTGGCATTGCGTGCATGAGTTTGGGAATGCAACACGTGCTGGGAATCTGGTAGAGAAGTAGCTTATTTGCGTGCTGGCGAGCACATTCTCACGGTGGAGCGATAGGAGCTCTTGCGGGTATGGCTTGTCCGCAGGTTTATAAGTCCCGAAGAGCTCTTATCGCCCCGCCAGGATGGCGATGCGGGGCAACACCTATACTCGCAGGACGGCGCTTTCTGCCCTATAGTGTTTGGTGGGCAATATCGTTCAATTTTGAAACACTCGGTCGTGCGACCGTCGTCGGTTGCATGTCGCCGCGGACAGGGGCAAATCATGGATAGCGATGCCAAGCTGAACATCTTGACCGAGGCCCTGGCTGCTGCCGGGGCCTCGGCATTGGCAATCGATGCGCGTGGAGACGTCGCGATCTCGACCATGAATGACGCGGCGCTTGAGCGGGATGTGGCGGCTTTTGTCGCTGAGCGCCTCGACCGTATAGGAGACGGAGCGCGTCTGGTTATGGGGCGTGAGGGTGCGCGCCTGAGTCTGACCGTTCGCCCCACCGACAAAGAGGGCGGGGGCCTTTGGGTCGTCGTGGTCCGCGAGGTGCGCGGCGCTGCGGCGCATGCGGGCATCGAGTGGCTCAACGCCGACGAGGTTGAGGCCCGCTACGAATCGAGCGCGTACGGCATCGTTGAGGGGGCGGCCTCGGTGGCTGCACCGGTTGCCGAGAGCTACGCGCGCGGTGTGCCCCTTATGCTCGAGGGCGAGCTGGGAGCGGGTCAGGTCGAGATCGCCAAGCGCCTCTATCTGGACGGTCCTTTTGCCGGTCAGCCCTTTGTTTCCGTTGCGCTCGATGAACTCACCGATCGCGGTTGGCGCCATGTGCTCAAAAGCGCCGAATCGCCGTTGTTCCAAACAGGGCTGACCCTTTGCATTGAGGGCTGGAATGCGGTTGGCCCCCAGCGCCTCCGCGAGCTGGTCTCCACGATGGCCGACACCGCGTTGGCGACGCGCTGCCATGTGGTGCTGACAGCGAATGACATGCCGGGCGGCAGCGAAAGCGATCAGGCTGCTTTTGTGACTGAGCGCTTCGCCTGTGCGGTGAGCGTGGCGCCGGCAATCGCCGAGCAGGGAGCCGCGTCGACGAAGGCTGCGCGCTATTTGGAATATCTCGCTGATGCATTTGGGACGGCAGCGCCCACGCTGTCTGTCGCGGCGACGAAGACGCTCGATGCTTACCGCTGGCCGCGCAATTATCTGCAGCTCCGCGAGGTCTCGGAACGACTGTATATATTGGTGGGGGCGGGCACGGTGGACCGCGCTGTGGCGGAGGAAGTGCTCGCCCAAGAGGACGTGATTAAGACCGCAACCTTTGGCGCCCCGACGCTCGAAAGTGACCTGTATATCCTGCGACCGCTGGCCGATACCGAGCGAGATATCGCGCATCTGGTTGTAGACCATCTCCACGGCAACCGAACCCGTGCGGCGGAGGTGCTGGGCATAAGCCGTACAACGCTGTGGCGCTTGCTGAAGGACGATGACCGTTGAGCGAGGCGCCCGTGACCGCACGCGACGCGTGTGCTACAGTCCAAAGCGTTATTGTTTCGATTTGGTTACGGCGTGCGAGGGCATATGACTGAGACTTCAAAACCGAGCCGCAGAAGGCGGAGTGCCGCGCCGGTCAACCGACGCACAACATCGGTGACGTGGGGTAAACACGCCTCGGGGTTTGATGGCTCGTTCAAGCGCACTAAATATGGCTATCCTTCGGCAAGCGCCCGCTTGGCAATGCAGGCAGAGTCCTCACTGTGGGGCCGCAAACGCGTGGTGGGCTCAAAACTCAAGCACGACGGAACGCTCGGTTACATCAGCCGCGGGGCGGCTCGCCGCAGCGGACTCAATCCGGCTGGTTGGCATCGTTATGTTCCGTTCGTGGCCGTCGTTGCAGTGATCGTCATCGCACTCGCCGCGCTTGGCTACGCCGGCGGTGGCGCCAACTTGGACGCAGTGTTTAAATCGCCCGAGCTCGCGCATGCAGGCACAGAAGTTATCGAGGGCGCTCAGACCCAGACGGGTGTCGCGCCCCAGCGCGGTATCGTCGCGGCGGCCTCTACCATCGCCGATGCGCAAAAGGACGAAGACAAGCAAGGCGACGACGCCGAAACGGCCCAGACAAGCGAAGCGACGACAACTCAAATATCAACATAGCTTGCCGGCAGAAGGGGATGTTCCTTTTAATATGAGCAGGACATTGTCAAGAGGCAAAATCGGGCCTGGCCCCAACGATATGGGGTCAGGCCCTCTCCCTATATCAGCCCGTCCGCGGCGACCTCGGCGTGTCTTACCGACGCTCGTCTTTGCAGTTTAATATCCGCCCGCGGCGATCTCTCGCTGGGCAATCCGTTGCTACGGCTGAGGCTTCTACGTCGAACCGACAGTCTGTGCACGCGTGTGGCGCCCTGGGCGCTCGCAGAAAAGGGACCTGAGGTTCGCCTCAACGGCTTCGGATCGAACCGCTTCCGGGGTGATCGGCTTATGTGCGGGGGACCGGCCCCCCTACGCCTCCTCGGCCATGAGGCCGACCGCCCATACCCAGCAGGCGAGCTCGCGCGCCGTGGCCACGTTCGCCTTGTTGCCGTGGACCCCGCGCGCGAGCAGCGCCTCCCGCCTCTCGGCCAGCCTCCGCACGCCCTTGGCGGCATGCCTGCGGGCGCCCCGGTCCGGGGCCTGGCCCCTGGCGGGCTCCTTCGGCCGCCCCGAGCACGTCAGGTAGTGCCACGCGGCCTCGACCAGCGTCTTCCTCAGGTGCTTGTTGCCAGCCTTGGTGATCGCGCCCCTGCGGTCGCTCTCCCCGCTGGAGTGCTCGGAGGGCGTCAGGCCGACCCACGCCGCGAACGAGCGGGCATTCCCGAACCTCGAGAACTCGCCGGCCTCGAACACGAGGTCGGCGGCGGACGCGGTGTCCACGCCCTTGAGGCAGCGGAGGGAGTCGACCCTCTTCCTCCACCTGGGCTTGCGGGCCTCGGCCTCGACGAGCCCCTCGAGCCTCGCCTTCTCCTCCGCCGCCCGCCTGACCGCGTCGACGTAGTAGGCGAGCACGTCGTTGTCGGCCCTCTCCGCGAACCCTATCGACTCGATCCAGGACCAGTGCGCCCGGGTCCAGTTGCCCTTCCTGCGGCCGGTGGGCGTCCTCTCGTCGAAGACGAGCCCGTGCCTGAGCAGGAACTTGGAGAGCCGCTGCTTCGAGCGCGAGAGGTCGTCCCTCGCGTCCTCGAGCGCCCTGGTCAGGTCGCGGGCGGCCTCGCACTCGTCGTCGGGGACCCACACCTCGACCACGTTGCCGACCGACAGCATGCGGGCGAGGAACTCGGCGTCGTTGCGGTCGTTCTTCCTGCGCCTGTCCGCGCTGGGCTTGATCATCTTCGAGACGGCGCCGACCACGCAGTCGACCCCCAGGCCGGAAAGCCTCTTCTGCAGGTCGAAGCCCGTGACCCCGGACTCGTACACGCACCTGGCCCTGGGGTCCACGGAACGGACCCACCCCGCGACGGCGCCGGCGTCGTAGCCGAAGGTCGCGGCACGTACCTCCCCGGTCATGACGTCGAGGGAGACGGCCTTTATCGAGCGGGCGTGGACGTCGAGGCCGATGAAGGTGGTAGTATCGAGCATGGGAGCCCCTTCCATGAATGCGGCGTGGCCGCCACGGTTGGATTAGACACTCACCATTGTCGGCCTAATCCGCGGTCTTTCATGCAGCAGGGGCTCTCAATGTTTTTATGTCCTGCTCATATCGTCTCTGCCGGCAGTTTGGGACACTCCTGCGTTACCTAACGTACACCACGTTGTCGCGGCGCGGCTTTGCCTCGGGTAGCGTGTCCTCGGCGTAGCCAAGAATGCAGTTACCGACACCGCGCAGGCCGCCGTCGGCGGGCAGGCCCCAGCTGGC
>DBEXKF010000032.1:0-4248 GCA_048175045.1 Collinsella sp. | reverse complement strand
TTGAGGTGGCGATAGCGAGGATCAGGTACTCGACCAGGTCAATCTTTTCGGCATTCTTGCCGTCGTCTTCATCCTCGTCCTCGGTAAAGGCCTCCCACAGCATTTTGCCGCCGATGAAGGCGAGCAGGATAAAGGCGATCCAGTGGTCGATGGGGCCGATGATGCCCATAAACTGGCTGCCAAGCGCCCATCCGATTACGGGCATGCCGGCCTGAAAGCCGCCAAAGAACAGGCCGAGCACCACGGCGACTTTAAGGTTGATCTTTTTCATGCCAAGGCCCTTGCAGATGGAAACGGCAAAGGCGTCCATCGAAAGGCCAACGGCGAGCAACACGAGCTCTGCGAGTCCCATAGTCTGGCTCCCTCTCTGCGGGCGGGCCCGCGTGTACCTCTTGGGGGAATAACAAAAAAGACCCGTGGCGTACGCGCTGCGCGCACAACCACGAGTCTCGTTCATTAAGGCAAGCCAGGCCGCATCGGCCAGTATGTTGACTTGCCGCGCCACCGGAGGCGAACCCGGCCACGCGACTACTCCCTCATTCATGTGAATCCCGATGCTACCACATAAGCAGCCCATTTGGGTTGGGCTCTCAGCTGTGTTCGCTCATTCTGTAAGCATCGGATTTCGCAAGCGCCGCAGGGACAAACCGTGAGAAACTATTTAGCGTTTATGGAGCGTATACGATGGGAGCGATGCTTTGGATAAGAACGAGCTGCAAAAGCGTATGGAACAGGCCATCCGCCTGACGGCACCTGGTCAGCCGATCCGCACCGCCCTCGATATGATCATCGCCGGTCACCTGGGCGCCCTTATCTGCGTCGGCGACACCGAAAACGTGCTCGCCGCCGGTAACGACGGCTTCCCGCTCAACATTTCGTTTACCTCGAACCGCCTGTTCGAGCTTTCCAAGATGGACGGCGCCATCGTTATCGATGGCGACCTCACCCAGATCCTGCGCGCCAACTTCCACCTCAATCCCGATCCCTCGCTCGCCACGAGTGAGACGGGCATGCGTCACCGTACTGCCGCTCGCATGTCGGTGCTCACCGATGCCATCGTGATCTCGGTTTCGGCTCGCCGTGCCGTCGTTAACGTGTACGTTCACGGCAAGAGCTACGAGATTCAGCCCGTCACCACCATCATGAGCTCGGTCAACCAGCTCGTCGCCACGCTTCAGACCACCCGTCAGTCGCTCGATCGCTCCTTGCTGCGCCTGACGGCCCTTGAGCTCGACGACTACGTTACGCTCGCCGACATCACCGGCATCTTCTCGAGTTTCGAGATCATGCAACAGGCAAAGACCGAGCTTAAGGATTGCATCGTCAAGCTGGGTAACCAGGGCAAGCTCGTGCAGATGCAGCTCGAGCAGCTCGCGGGCTCCAGCATGGATACCGAATACGACCTGATGATCCGCGACTACGCAAGCGATTCCTCCGAGGCAAACGCCGAGAAGATTCGCGCCGAGCTCGCTCGCATGACGCCTAAGGACCTGTCCGACCCGCAGCATGTGGCGGCGGTTCTGGGTTACGACGACCTGGACGAGGACTCCGTCATGACACCGCTGGGCCTGCGCACGCTTTCGCGCGTGTCCGTCGTGCGCGACGGCGTGGCCGAGAAGATCGTCGACGAGTACGGCTCGCTGCAGGAGCTCATGGATGACATCAGCGAGGATCCGGAGCGCCTGGGCGACTTTGGCGTCAACAACCCTGCCATTCTTGCGGACTCGCTGTACCGCATGAAGGGCACCAAACAGGGGAACGCATAATGGCGCCCGTATGCGCCGTGGTCGTTGCCGGTGGCAGCGGCCAGCGCTTTGGTAACCCCGGCGGCAAGCAGCTCGTTAACGTGGCGGGCCGTCCGCTCATGAGCTGGTCCATCCGCGCGTTCGATCGTAGCGACAAGGTCGGCCACATTGTAGTGGTGTGTCCTGCCGAGCGCCGTGCCGAGATGCGCCGCCTGGCCATCGACCCGTTTGACTATGACACGCCCATCAGCTTTGCCGATGCCGGCGATACCCGTCAGGATTCCACCCGTGCCGGCGTGCATGCGGTTCCGGCGGGCTTTGAATACGTCGCCATTCACGATGGCGCTCGTCCGCTCATTACGACCGAGGCCATCGACCACGCTATCGACGTGCTCGTGAGCGACCGCTCGCTCGACGGTGTCGTGTGCGGTCAGCCCGCGATCGACACGCTCAAGATCGTTGACGGCGATAATATCGTCGAGACGCCGCCGCGTGAGCTCTATTGGGCCGCGCAGACGCCGCAGATCTTTAGCGTCGATGCTATGAAGCGCGCCCACGCTGCAGCCATTGCCGAGAGCTTTATCGGTACCGATGATTCGTCGCTGGTCGAGCGCATGGGTGGGCGCGTCCGCTGCGTCCAGAGCCCGCGCGATAACCTTAAGGTGACGGTGCCCGAGGACCTGCGTCCCGTAACCGCGATTCTGCTCGGTCGCATGGCCGAGGGAGAGGACCTTCCCCATGTTCAGTAACCTGCGCATTGGCCATGGCTACGACGTTCACCGTCTGGTGGAGGGGCGTCGATGTATCATCGGCGGTGTCGATATTCCCTACGAGCGCGGCCTGCTGGGCCACTCGGATGCCGATGTGCTCGCGCACGCCTTGGCCGACGCCATTCTGGGCGCCTGCCGCGGGGGAGACATCGGCAAGCTATTCCCCGATACCGACCCCGCCTATGAGGGCGCCGATTCGATGGTGCTGCTCGCTCGCGTGATGGACTATGCGCGCGAGCTGGGCTTCGAGTTTGTCGATGCCGATTGCACCATTGCCTGCCAGCAACCCAAGATCACCCCGCACCGCGATGCCATGCGCGCCAACCTTGCCCATGCCCTGGGCGTTGACGTCGAAAACGTGGGCGTCGCCGCCACTACGACCGAAAAGCTCGGTTGGGAAGGCCAGGGCGAGGGAATCGGCGCCTGGGCCGTCTGCCTGCTACAGAAAACCGTTAAGGAGTAACGAATGCGTATCTACAACAGCGCTACCCATAAAAAGGAAGAGTTCCAGCCCATCGAGTCCGGCAAGGTCCGCATGTACGTGTGCGGCCCCACGGTCTACGACAACATCCACATCGGCAACGCCCGCACGTTCATCAGCTTTGACGTGATTCGCCGCTGGCTCATCGCGAGCGGCTACGAGGTCACGTTCGCCCAGAACCTCACCGATGTCGACGACAAGATCATCAAGCGCGCCAACGAGCAGGGCCGTACGGCCGCCGAGGTCGCGACGGAGTTCTCCGACAAGTTCATCGGCGTCATGCGCGCCGCCAACGTGCTCGATCCCGATGTGCGCCCCCGCGCCACCAAGGAGATCGGCCCCATGATCGCCATGATCAAGACGCTTATCGAGCAGGGCCACGCTTACGCAGCCGATAACGGCGACGTGTACTTTGCCGTGCGCAGCGATCCCAACTATGGTCAGGTCTCGGGCCGCAACATCGACGACCTTATGGTTGGCGCACGCATTGAGGAGAACGAGGACAAGAACGACCCGCTCGACTTTGCCCTGTGGAAGGCCGCCAAGCCCGGCGAGCCCAGCTGGCCGAGCCCCTGGGGCGAGGGCCGTCCCGGTTGGCACACCGAGTGCGCCGCCATGGTGCATCGCTACCTGGGCACTCCGATCGACATCCACGGCGGCGGCTCCGACCTTGCCTTCCCGCATCACGAGAACGAGTGCGCCCAGGCCACCTGCGCCTGGCACCAGGGCTTCTCCAACACCTGGATGCACACGGGCATGCTGCTGGTAGACGGCGAGAAGATGTCCAAGTCGCTCGGCAACTTCTTTACGCTGGCCGAGGTCCTCGAGCAGCACTCCGCTGCCGCCCTGCGCCTGCTGATGCTGCAGACGAGCTATCGCTCGCCGCTCGACTTTTCTTGGGAGCGCCTGGAGGGTGCCGAGAATTCGCTCACGCGTATTGCTGGTACGGTCGAGAACCTGCGCTGGGCCGCGAACCATGCGACGGCCGATGCCGATGAGGCAGCATCCGAGGCGTTTGCCGCCAAGGCCGCCGAGACCCGTGCCACCTTTAAGGAGTGCATGGACGACGACTTTAACACCGCCGGTGCCATGGGTGCCGTCTTTGGCTTTGTGACCGAGTGCAACCAGTACCTGGAGCAGGCGGGCGATGCTGCCGACAAGGCCGCAGTCCTGGCTGCCGCCGATACGCTGGCCGAGCTGCTCGATACGTTTGGCGTCGAGCTTCCCGAGCCCAAGGTGGAGCTGCCGCTGG
>DBEXKF010000031.1:0-5143 GCA_048175045.1 Collinsella sp. | reverse complement strand
GGCAAAGACCTCGCCGCTCGTGTTGGTCGCGCGCAGCACGTGCCCGATGTTGCCGTTGTTGCGGTGGGCCGTCTGGAGAATAAGCGTCATAAACCGACGCTTGGCCTCGTCCTCGGCGCTGGGGTCGACCGCCACGGCGGTGTCGAACGTGTCAAGACGGATGAGTTTGTCGCCATAGGCGCTATCGGTAGTATCCATGGCGTTCCTTTGTCTGGCATGGGTTGCCGCACGTATACGTGAGCAGTGCGGATATCGGTAAAGAACCATGATAGCCGCACTGCCCACGTATGCCGCTGAGTATTGTCGTTTACGACGCAGAAGGTAGAAGACGAAAGACGGACGGCGACCGTCTTCCGATCGCCGTCCGTGCTAGTCCACAATGACAAGGAATGTCGTGTAGAGACCCAGATGGAGCCTGTCGCTGTTGGCGATTTCCACGGGGGGATAGACTTTGCCGGGCTCGCGTTGGTCGCGCGGCGGCTCAATCACAATATCGCCGTCGCCCGCGCCCGATTCGAGCACTGTGCCGTTGGTCGATCCAAGGCCCTGGGCGTACCAGTGCTCACCCTCGAGCCAAATGCGAAGATGCTCGCGCGATGCGTCGGCGCCCACATCGGTGATGCTGGGCGAGGTTTTGGGCAAAGAACCAATCACGGTGCCGCGCGGATCGCGTGTGAGGGGATGGATTTGCATGTCGGCGCAGTTGTCGGCATGGGTTCTGAGCAGACCGAGGTTGGGGGCGACGGTGCGCGGCTGTTCCAGGCTGTTCATAAAGCCACGTCCGACGGTAGTTTCGGTGGTGCCGAAGTGCCCGCCCGTCTTGCTGCTGCAAAAGCGCTCGACGGTGGCCACGCCCTGAACGGGATCGGCGAGCGCCCCCGTTGCCACAAAGAGCATAAGGTAAAGCGTGCTTTTCTCGCGCACGGCATTGCCGTCGAAGTTGTCGATGCGATTGAGGGCATTTGCATATAGGCGGCTGTCCAGCTTGTAGCTGGCGAGAGCCGACATCATTTCGTTGGCGGCCGGACCGCGATAGTGCTCGGCGATTGCCCGATAGGCGGACTCGCCGCCGCCGAGCTTGCTGCAGATTGCCGAGGAAAGGTTGAGTGTGGTGACGGTAAAGTCGCTGTAGATGGAGGGTGCGCACTGGTCAGGCTTGCGATGGACGATGTAACGGGTGAGATACGAGCGGTTGGAAGAGCATTTCTCGAGCAGGGTACTGCCGAGATAAGAGTTTCCATTGATGAGCATTCGGGCGATCTCGAGATGTTTAAGACCGCCGAACGAGCGAATATCGTTATAGAGGACCGAGCAAGGCGTCTCTGCTGCCACGGATACCTCCTTTGATTGCTTCCTAGCCAAGATGGCGATAGGAATTAATGGCCCCGGTGGGCGACGTATTAAATGGCTGCACAATAAATAGTGTAACCAAAGCAACATTATAGGCCACATGTTCGAAATTGCAGGAAGACTGAGAGATTTGGTTTGGACTGGACGGAAATCCCCCTCTGTCTTGATCTATAACAATTTGGGCCGATTTTACTCGGTAACTGTTACAGATTGAGACGTTTGTGAACTGTGTCGACCGTTTGTCTCGATCCGTAACACGTAGAGGAAGATTTGCCCTGTAGATGTTACAGATTGAGACAATCAGCCAGCCCCGCCCCGTCCGCCTCGTCATCTGTGGTTTACGTGGGGGCATACGGAGTGCGGGTATACTAACCGGCGGCGAATCTGCTCCATCGCTTAGAGCTGCTGCGTCTGGACGGCGCGTGATAGGGCTGCCAAAGCGATCGCCAGCGTGCTGAGCAACGTCCTCTCTGTGCGCACCCGTTTTTGTATGTATTAGCGCACTACCAAGCACGCCAGCGCGGCCGCATGCCGTGCCCATAGCGCGTGCAGATAAGGAACAACAACATATGCGTAATTCTGTATCCGACGTCACCGACGCCGAGATTCTGGACGAGACCCGCGAGGCCATGACCCAGGCTGCCTTCGATGCCGCCGACGAGGCAAATGCTGCCCAGGCCGTCGAGTCCGCTACCGAGAGCCTGCCCGCCTTTGACGAGCTGGGGCTTTCCGACGAGATGCTTCGTGCTATCGAGAACCTGGGCTACACGGCGCCGACGCCCGTGCAGGCCGGCTCGATCCCTGTGGTGCTCGAGGGCCGCGACTTGCTTGCCGCCGCTCAGACCGGCACCGGCAAGACGGCCGCCTTTTTGCTGCCGACCATGAACAATCTGGAGCACATCGCTCCTCCCAAACCCGTGCGCGAGCGCGGCGGCCGCAACCGTCGTCGCGGTGCCAAGAAGCCCGAGGGCAACGGCCGCGGCCCCGTGATGCTCGTCATCACCCCCACGCGCGAGCTTGCCCAGCAGATCGACGAGGTCGCAAGCAAGATCGCCGACGTCACCGGCCATGTTGCCGTGACCGTCGTGGGCGGCGTGAGCTACAAGCCGCAGACCGCGGCACTTAAGTACGGCTGCGACATCCTGGTCGCAACGCCGGGCCGTCTGGTCGATCTGATCGAGCAGAGCGCCTGCCACCTGGACGAGGTTAAGGTCCTGGTGCTCGACGAGGCCGACCGTATGCTCGACATGGGCTTTTTGCCCGCCGTCCGGCGCATTGTGCGCGAGACGCCGGCCGAGCGTCAGACGCTGCTGTTCTCGGCGACCCTCGACGAGGAGGCCGTGGGCGAGATTACCGACCTGGTGAGCGACCCGGCCCGCGTGGAGATCGCACCTGCCACGTCGACCGCCGACACCGTCGACCAGTTTGTGTTCCCGGTGTCCATCGAGGCCAAGAATAACCTGTTGCCCGAGTTCCTCAAAAAGGAGGGCCCGGAGCGCACCATCGTCTTTATGCGTACCAAGCACCGCGCCGACAGCTGCTGCCGTCGTCTGGAGCGCAAGGGCATCAAGGTCGCCGCGATTCACGGCAACCGTAGCCAGGCCCAGCGCGAGCGCGCGCTTTCTGCCTTCCGCGACGGCACCGTCGACGTGCTGGTGGCAACCGATGTTCTCGCCCGCGGCATCGACATTAGCGACGTGCGCTACGTCGTGAACTTTGACGTGCCGGCCGAGCCGACCGACTATATCCACCGCATTGGCCGTACGGGCCGCGCCGGCGAGCTGGGCTGGGCCATTACGTTTGTGACCGAGCAGGACGTCGACGAGTTCTACGAGATCGAGAAGCTCATGGACAAGACTGCCGACATCTACGAGGCCGGCGACCTGCATGTGGGTCCCAACCCGCCTGCGGTTGATCCCGAGCGCGACCCTGCGGCCTTTAAGGTGAAGAAGAAGACTAAGCGCGGCAAGTCCAAGAGCAAGAAGAAGCTTGAGCAGGCGCGTCGCGACGGCAAGCGCAACGGCGATGATTACGGCGACGTGGCCGGCCGTTCCAACCGCGGTCGCGACGAGCGCCGCAGCGACGGCGAGCGTCCGAGCCGTCCCAAGCGCAGCGGCAAGACCCGCGTGCGCGAGGGCGTTCAGGCTCGCGTGGACGAGGCTGTGGAGAGCGTGGCCCGCGAGGTGGCTGCCGAGGAGCGCGGCGGTGCTGACGCCGTCAAGCAGGCCCCGCGTGGCAACCGTGCCGAGCGTCGTGCCAAGCAGTTCCAGGGCGAGGCGCATCGCCGTCGCCGCGAGGACGAGGACCGCGGCGGTCGTCGCCGTGTTGAGCGCGAGGACGAGGGCCGCGGTTCGCGCGGTGGCAAGCGCGGTTCGGGCGACCGCCGTCGTTCCGGTCGTGATGACGAGCGCGGCGGCCGTGACGAGCGTCGCGGCGGCGCTGGTCGTTCTAACGAGTTGCGCGACCGTCGTGATCCGCGTGCCAGCCGCGATCGTCGCGATGACTGGCGCAACTACGACGATACCCGCGAGGAGCGTCGTGGCGGCTACCGTGGTGGTCGCGGCGGCAACCAGGCCGGTTCCCGTGGCGGCCGCGCCGGCGGTCGCGATAACCGCGGCAGCTATGGCAACAGCCGTGGCGGCAAGCGTGGTAGCAGCTCCCGTCGTCCCGGTGACGGCGGCGGCAAGCGCAAGTAACATACGCATCGCCCGCTAGAGCGAGGTGAACCAAGGGTCCCGAGCAACTACGCTCGGGGCCCTTTTTGTTTGTCGTATCCGATCGCTAGTTCAAATGTGATTTCCTCGGGAATGCATCTAGAGGATGCCGTGGACCTGTTTTCTGCCATGCGGCAATGGGTCCCATGGGGTGCGCCGTGCATTTTTTGGAGTATTCTGCAGTTCGAGTTGTCTGCATATGATCCGACGTCGCCAACGGTGGCCTTCGGATATCCCTGGCGAGCGTTCTGAGTCAGATTTCGCCGTTTTCCGGAGCAGGGGCGCGTCATTCTCGCCATATCGGGACTTAGAATGATACGGCGCCCTACAGTTTTGCCCACCCGCGGCGGTGCTGGCGTGGTTACGTTGCAGAATACTCCGTTTTTTGCACGGGCTAGGATGGGGTACCTCAGGAGAACACAGCGGTATCCCGTAAATATATACAATTTGTACCGTAATTTATACAAAACGAAGAGGCAGACAGCGTAGGGTGGGTGCATTGGGGTGCTTGGTGCATCAAAACGGGGACCCCACGTGCCGTATACTCTGGCTGGATGTGAAAGCGGCTTGACGCGTTGCCAGGCGTAGGGGAGGGTGCCTCGATGAGCGTATTCGAAATTGTGTTTAGTCCGACGGGTGGAACGCAGAAGGTGTCTGGCCTTGTGGCCGGGGCACTGGACAAGAATACCGTTACCGTCGATCTGACCGATAGCGGGCTAGATTTCAGCGCTGTCTCGATGACCGAGGACGACGTGGCCGTAATCTCTGTGCCGGCGTATGCCGGTAGAATCCCGGCTGTGGTGGCTGACCGGTTGGGCATGGTGCGCGGCAACGGGGCTCGGGCTGTTTTGGTTTGCGTATACGGAAACCGCGCGTTTGAGGACACGCTCGTAGAGCTGGAGGACGTTGCGAAGCATGCGGGATTCCGGGTGATCGCGGCAGTTGCAGCCATTGCAGAACATTCCGTTGCGCGACAGTTTGCTGTCGGTCGTCCGGATGCGCAGGACTCGGCGCAACTTGCTGAGTTTGCTCAGCAAATTCAGCAAAAGCTGTTGGCTGAGGATACATCCGAGCCCTCT